>NZ_RZOS01000159.1:0-11888 GCF_004022605.1 Mesorhizobium sp. M4B.F.Ca.ET.089.01.1.1 | reverse complement strand
ATCAGCCACCGCATCAAGAAATGCGCCTGGAACGACGACTATCTCATCCAGGCGCTAACCCATATGCGATAGCCCTGCCCTCGTGGGGGAGATGGCCGGCAGACCAGAGGGGGGCGCCTCGGGCCGGCGTTGCAAAGCTTCTACGGTTCCGGCAACCCCGGAAGCGCCGACCCCGTCGGCTGCTGCCCCGCGTACATCAGCCGCGTTTTCGCCTCCGCCGCCATCGGCGAAAGGCTGCGCTGGATCAGCGCCTCGACATGGTCGTTGCGCTGGCGCGCGCTCTCGGCGCCCATCACCACCACGATCAGCTGGCGGCCGTCGGCATTGTAGGAAGTGACGATGTTGTAGCCGGAGGCCCTGATATAGCCGGTCTTGATGCCGTCGACGCCGCGCACCCGGCCGAGCATGTCGTTGTGGCCGCGCACCAGCCGGCCGCGGAACATGAAGTCGCTCTCGGAGAAATAGTGGAAATGCTGCGGGAAGCGGTGCTCGAGCGCCATGCCCAGCACCGCCATGTCGCGCGCCGTCGTCATCTGGCTGTCGTCAGGCAAGCCGGACGCGTTGCGGAAGCTGGTGCTGGTCATGCCGAGGCTTCGCGCCTTGGCGGTCATCATGGCGGCGAACTGGTCTTGCGAGCCGCCGAGATATTCGCCGACCGCCACCGCCACGTCGTTGGCCGACTTGACCACGATCGCCCGGATGGCGGAATCGACGTCGATCGTCTCGCCGCGCCGGAAGCGCAGCTTGGTCGGCGGCTGCCGGGCGGCATTGTCCGAAACCGGGATCTGCGTCTCCTTGGCTATGCGGCCGCTCTCCAGCGCCTCGAACAGGAGATAGAGCGTCATCATCTTGGTCAGCGAGGCCGGATAGCGCTGTGCCGTCGAATTGACCTCGAACAGCTGCTTGCCGCTGCGGGCATCGACGACGATCGCCGCATAGCGCTGCGGCTGCGCCGGCACCGCCAATACACTGTCGGGCGGCGCGACGGTGGTGCACCCGGCGACCATCGCCAGCAGCGCGAACGCCATCATCATTTTCTGGAGGAGCGGGAAAGTGTCGGACAGGCGCAAGTCGGATCCGGCTGTTGCTGAGAGGGCCGGACCCTAGCCTAAGCCGATTGCTGCGTCCAACTGGTTAACGGGGGTATCAAGGTGTCTCAACAGCTTAGGCGGGCGACAGGCTCTGAACGACATCAACGCCGGCGCTGCCCCTCACCTGCCTGCCGGCACCCTCTCCCCGTATAGTGACGGGGCGAGGGGCGCTCTCATCGCCGCTTTCGCCAATCACCAACGTTGCAAGAAAGGCGCCAACGCTGCGGCCAGCCCCATTTCTCCCCGTCACTATACGGGGAGAAATGCCCGGCAGGGCAATGAGGGGCGGCGCCGACTTCGGCAAATTGGCGATTCCTGCGCGAGCGGCGCCATACCTTGCAGCTCGTCGCTATCGCTTCGTCGGGCGACACCTCCCACACCCTACCGCCCCGAAAACGCCCGTTTCCTGGCCTGTTTTCCCGGCGGGGCCGCGCTGCTACCATGCGTGCGGCATTGGTTTGGGGGATCGACATGACAGGTGACATCGGCGCGGCCGCGCCTTCTCTTATCCGGGCATCGCTCAGCCGCACCGGCAAATGGGCGGGCAGCGTCGCGTTCGTCAGCGGCGCGGTATCGGACGTGCTCAACCCGCTGGGGCCGTTCGCCGCCTATATCGCACTGGTTGCCGCGATCGCCGCCGCGATCATCGCCGTCGCCATCGTGCTCAGGCTGGTGCTGGCGACCAAAGCGATGCCGGCGCTGATCTTCGCCACCAGTGCGGCGGCGATCGCCGGCGGCGTCTACGCCGTCCAGCAGGAGACGAATTCGCAAAACGGCATCATCGCCACCCTCGTGCCGGCGGTGGCCGGATTGCAGCAGTCGCTGGGCATCGTCTCCGAAAAGGTCGCCAAGATCGAAAAGACCGTCACCGAGACGCAAAAGACGGTCGAGGCGGTCAAGCAGTCGACCGACACCGTTGCGCAGAAGGCCGAGGAGATTGCCGCCGCCGAGAAACAGCAGACCGAGCAGGGCGCCGAGACCCAGAAGACGGTCGAGGCGGTCAAGCAGTCGACCGACACCGTTGCGCAGAAGGCCGAGGAGATTGCCTCGGCCCAGAAACAGCAGACCGAACAAGGCACGCAGACGCAGAAAGCCGTCGAGGCGGTCAAGCAGACCACCGACACGCTGGCCGCCGGCCAGCAGCAGGCGGCCGCGCAGGCCGACAAGCTGCAGGCGACGACCGAGCAGATCGCAGCTTCCATCGACACCATCGCCAAGGGCTTTGCCGCGCTTGCCGCGCAGGGCGGCGCGATCGCCGACCCCAAGCGGCCCGACGAGTACTACCACAATGCCCGCGTCTACGAATTGTCGGGCGACATGCTGAACGCCAGGCGATCCTATCTCGCCTTCGCCAACTTCGATGTCGACGCCGTCGATCCCTACACGCGCTTCGCCACGCTGCTCCGGGTCCAGGACGGCAAGGCCGGCGCCCGCGAGGTGTTCGGCCAGCTTGCCGACAAGGCCAAGGCGCCGGCGATCAAGCTCGTCCATCTCGAACAGTTCGACGATGCCCAGCGCCTCGACAAGCTCAACGCCTTCATCGCGGCCCATCCCGACTACGCCCCGGCCTATTTCCTGTTGGCGCAGGAGTTTTCCGAGGATCGGCTCGGCAGCCAGTCGCTGTCCGACAAGCGCAGCGAGGCCGAGGCGCTGACCAAATTCGTCTCCTACGAGAAGGAAGGCGGGCTGCTCAAATATTTCGTCGACCAGACCCAATTGGCCGACTGGCTGGAGCGCAGCCGCAGCCGGCTGGCCGCGGTCGGCGACGTGCTCGACCCGCAGCGCTTCGCCCCGACGCTGACCCCGATGCGCTCCAATGCCGGCTGGACGATCACCATCTCGCTGCCCGAGGCGGCGACCGGCATCTCCTGGCGACTCGGCGAGAGCGGCCCGTTCACCGACACTGGCCTGATGGCGATGAACGACCAGCGGACCGGCAAGCCGATGCCCAATCCGAGCTTCGAACTGCCGGACAGCACCGCCGCCACCACGATCGGCATCAAATATCTCGACATCAGGGGCCGCGAGACCGGGCCGTTCGACATCCGCTTCGATCCGGACTCGGCGCTGCAGCAAGGCGACAAGCAGATCCTCGACCAGTTCTGGACCTCGTGGATCGCCTTCGATTCCGGCGGCAACCACGGCCTGGTCTATTTCACCCAGATGCTGTCCTACCGCTGCGCCATCAAGGATGTTCACTACGGCCTGGACGGCGCCGCGCCCGACAAGGAGATCAAGATGCCGCCCTGCGACAAGAAGGATCCCTACGCCATCCCCTACGACTACCAGCCCTATTTCAAGGTCGCCGACAGCGTGAAGTCGATGTCGGTGCAGGTGACCTATACGGACGGCACCAAGTCGCCGGTCAGGGAGTATAAAAGGCAATAGGGGCGGCCCGTTTGTAGCGCCTCAACCTCCCGCACCACTTTCTAACGTTGGCGCTGCCCCTCACCTGCCTGCCGGCATCCTCTCCCCGTATAGTGACGGGGAGAGGGGGCGCTCTCATCGGCCCTTTCGCCAATCAGCAACGCTGCAGGAGGGCGCCGCCGCTGCGGCCAGCCCCTTTCTCCCCGTCACTATACGGGGGAGAAATGCCCGGCAGGGCAATGAGGGGCGGCGCCGACTTCCCGTCTGATGCAAAATGCTTTTCGCAGCGCTTGCGCATCGGGCATCGCGCGGGCTTTGCTGGCGCCAAAGATTCGCGAGGGTGACAGGCATGGATACGGTCACGATCAAGGCAAGGGGCATCTCGGTCTCGCTCGACCTTGCGGTCGGCCACATCGCCGATATGACGGTCGAGGCCGACGGCCGCCGCCTGCAGCCGCTGCATCGCGCGCCCTGGGTCGGCGCGCCGCGCGAGAGCCTGCCGCAGGACCTGCCCGAGGGCACGGTGCGTCTCTCCGGCGATTTCCTCTGCGCGCCGTTTTCGCGCGCCGATGTCGAGGAGGCGCCGCTGCATGGCTGGCCGGCCAACAGCGCCTGGGACCTGGTCGAGGACAGCGCCATCGCCGACGGCTGGCGCGCCAGCTTCCGGCTGCGCCGCAAGGTCATGGGTGCCAGCGTCGACAAGGTGCTGACGCTGCGCGACAACCACCCCTTCCTCTATCAGGAGCATGTCTTTTCCGGCGGCGCCGGCGCCATTTCCGTCGCCCACCATCCAATGACGGTAATGCAGGGCGGCGGCGCTCTCGCCTTCTCGCCGAAGCGCTACGCGGCGACGCCGGCCGACCCGCTGGAGCCCGATCCTTCGCGCGGCCGTTTCCTGCTTGCCTACCCCGCCCGCTCGGCCGATCTGACCCGGTTTCCCACCGCCGCCGGCGGCACGACAAACCTTGCCGACTACCGCATGGAGGACCGGCGGGAGGATTTCCTGACGCTGGTCGAGGCCGATCATGGCGGGCCGGGCTGGACCGCGCTCGCCCGCCATGCCGAGCGGGACCTGGTGCTGGTGCTGAAGAACCCGGCCGAACTGCCCGTCACCATGCTGTGGTTCAGCAATGGCGGCCGCGACTACGCGCCGTGGAGCGGCCGCCACCTCGGCGTGCTCGGCATCGAGGACGGCCGCGCCGCGGTCGGCCATGCCGCCTCGCTCGGCGACAACTGGCTGAAGCGCGAAGGCGTCGCCACCGCCTTTGCGCTTGCCGAAGGCCGCAGCGTCTCCTTCCGCCATGTCATCGGCGCCGTGCCTTTCGCCGGCGGCGAGCCGCCGCGCGACATCGAGGCCGCGCGCGACCGCATGCGCATAACCGGCGCCGACGGCATGGTTCGGGAGATCGCTTTCGACGGCGATTTCCTGCGCCTCGGCCGGTCCGTTCCGGCCTGAGCGACAGGCATCCCGCGCGGGTTTGAAATTTCCGCCGACTGCCGCCAAGATGCGGCCCAAAATCGCTACCGGAAAGGCGCCGATGTCCGAGATCGCCCATATCACAGCCGCCATCTTCAAGCGCGCCGGCAAGGCCAAGCGCTTCGTCGTCGCCATCGCCGGCCCGCCCGGCGCCGGCAAGTCGACGCTGTCCGGCAGACTGCATGAACTGCTGCCGGAAGGCGCTTCCGAAGTGGTGCCGATGGACGGCTTCCACTTTGACGACATCGTGCTCAACCGCCGCGGTCTGCGCGCGCGCAAGGGCGCGCCGGAAACCTTCGATTTCGCCGGCTTCGAGACGCTGCTGAAGCGCATCCGCTCGGGCGAGCCCGACATTGCCATTCCGGTGTTCGACCGCAGCATGGAACTGTCGCGCGCCGCGGCCGAGATCATCGGCGCCGACACCAAGTTCATCCTGGTCGAGGGCAACTATCTGCTGCTCGACGAGGAGCCGTGGTCGCGGCTGGCGCCTCTGTTCGATTTTACCATCTTCGTCGACGTGCCGCGGGGCGAGCTCGAGCGCCGCCTGATGGAGCGCTGGCGCGGCCATGGCCGCTCCGACGAGGACGCCCGCGCCTGGATCGCCTCCAACGACATGCCCAACATAGATCGCGTGCTGGCGCGGCGGCGGGTCGCCGATCTCGTCATCGGCGAACCGGGCTAAGGCGAACTCGTTCAATTTGCAGCAATTTCCGAGCGGAACCTTAAGACTTTCCGGTCGTTATGCCGACATCCTGATTGTGTCGTTTGAAGGACTCGTCCGATGGCTACCAGCACAAGAAAACCCGTCAAGGGCAAGGCAGCTCCGCGCAAGGCCACCCAAGCGAAAAACGGCGCCGGCCCGGCAATAGCCGAGCGCTCGAAGGACGCCAAGCCAGCCTTCGGCAAGGCGGCGCCCAAGAAGGTGGTGCCGGGCGCGGTGCACAAGGCCGCCGTGAAGGCGCCGAAGTCGCACAAGCCGGCGGCAGCCAAGTCGGGCCCGATCCGCACCGTGGCAAGCATTGCAACGGGCGCGGTGGCCGCCACAGCGCGGCTCGCGGCTTCGGTGATTGGCAGAGGCGGCGCGAAAGCTAAGGCGAAGTAGGGTCGGCCTTTCAGCCCCTGGCGGGGATGGTGAGGCCTCTCTGCACCGCCGGCCGCGCCAGTCCGCGCTCCAGCCATGCCGCCACGAGCGGAAAATCGTCGAAGCCGACGAGTTCGCGCGCCTCGTAGAAGCCGATCAAATTGCGCACCCAGCCGAGCATCGAGATGTCGGCGATGGTGTAGTCGTCATCCATGATCCAGCTGCGGCCCTTGAGCCTGGTTTCGAGCACGCCGATCAACCGCCGCGACTCGTCGCGATAGCGCTCCAGCGGCCGCTTGTCGGCGATCTCGCGCCCGGCGAATTTGTTGAAAAAGCCGACCTGGCCGAAGATCGGCCCGATCGCGGCCATCTGGAAGAACACCCACTGGATCGTCTCGTAGCGACGGATCGGATCGGCGGGGATCAGCTTGCCGGTCTTGTCAGTGAGATAAAGCAGGATGGCGCCGGATTCGAACAGGCCGATCGGCTTGCCGCCGGGGCCGTTCGGATCGATGATCGCCGGGATCTTGCCATTGGGGTTGAGCGACAGGAATTCCGGCGTCCAGCTTTCGTTCTTGCCGATGTTGACCGCATGCGGCTCGTAGGCAAGACCAAGCTCCTCCAGCGTGATCGACACCTTCACCCCGTTCGGCGTCGGGAAGGAATAGAGCTGGATGCGATCGGGATGGGCGGCCGGCCAGCGCGTGGCGATCGGAAAGGCGGACAGGTCGGTCATCGAAGGCTCCTGGGCGGGGAATGGGGCCGGACGGCGGTCGTGGCGGGTCGCCATGAGTTAGGCGCGCGGCCCGCCGCGATCAATATGCAAGCGAGGGTTCCGGACCGTCGATGGAAATGACCCTGGCGGAAATAGAGGCCGTCAGACCGCCTTGAAGGCCAGCACCGCATTGGTGCCGCCAAAGGCGAAACCGTTGCTGATCGCGGCGCGCACCGTGCGTTCGCGCGCGACATTGGGCGTCACGTCGAGATCGCAATCCGGGTCGGCCTCGCGGAAGTTCGCCGTCGGCGGCACGATGCCGTCGCGGATCGCCATCACGCAGGCGATCATCTCCAGCCCGCCCGAGGCGCCGAGGCAGTGCGCGTGCATCGACTTGGTCGAGGATATGGAAAGCGCGCGCGCGTGCTCGCCGAAGACGCGCTTGATTGCCGCCGTCTCGATCTGGTCGTTGGCCTTGGTGCCGGTGCCGTGCGCGTTGAGATAGTCGATGTCCTCGGGATTGAGCCCGGCGTCGGCGAGGCAGAAGCGCATCGCCGCTTCCGGACCCTCGACGGTGGGCGCGACGATGTCGGAGGCGTCGGCGGAGAGGCCGGCGCCGGCGACCTCGGCGAGGATTGTGGCGCCGCGCGCCATGGCGTGGTCATAGCTTTCCAGCACGGCCATGCCGGCGCCTTCGCCGAGCACCAGGCCCTGGCGGTCGGCCGAGAACGGCCGGCAGGTTTCGGGCGACAGCACGCGCAGCGCCTCCCAGCCCTTCAGCACGCCCCAGACCAGCGGCGCGTCGGTGCCGCCGGCGACCATGACGTCGGCGCGGCCGAGCCGGATCTGGTCGACAGCCGTGGCGATCGCGTGGTTGGCCGACGAGCAGGCCGAGGTGACGCCGAAGACCGGCCCGCGCAGCCCAAGATTCATGCTGACCTGGCCCGAGGCGGCGCCCGGCATCACCTTCGGTACGGTGAAGATGCCGGCACGGTTCTTCTTGTCGATCAGGATGGCGCGGTAGTTTTCCTCGATCGCCTCGAAGCCGCAGACGCCGACGCCGACGATCGTGCCCATCCGGTAGGTATTGTCCGCATGCGTCGCCAGTCCGGACTGCTGCATGGCTTCGCGTGCCGCGATCACCGCCAGCAGGCTGAAGCGATCCATCGACACCAGCTGCTTGCGGTCGATGCCGTGCTCGGGCAACTCCTTGATCTCGCAGCCTATCTTGACCTTCAGATCGTGCAGCAGCGGATTGTCGATCGGGCCGATCGCCGAGCGGCCGGCGCGCATTTCGCTCCAGATGGCGGTGGCATCAGTGCCAAGCCCGCAGAGTCCGCCGATGCCGGTAATGACGACGCGTTTCAGCATGCGGTCAGGCTTTTTTCGCGATCAGCGCGCGAACCGCCTCGACCATGTCGCCGACATTCTTCAGATTGCTCCAGGCATCGACCGTGTTCATCTCGATCTCGATGCCATACTCTTCCTCGAGATCGAAGATGATCTCGGTCAGTTCCAGTGAATGGATGCCCAGCGCGGTCAATTCGGTGTTGGTGGTGATCTCTTCGCCGCCGGGCTCGGCATGAGCCTTGATCTTCGCGATGATGTCCGTCGCCAGCTGATCAGCCATTCGGTCTCTTCCCCACTCTGTCGTTTCCCGACGCCAATCGATCAGCGCCCCTTTTATCCCCGGATTCGCATCGTCGTCGTCGCTTCATGCTCCGTCAGACGTTGCATGACCGTTCCAAGGTGGCTCCCTCTATAGAAACCGAAACGCTGTCAAGCAACAAGCTATATATCGACAAAGCCGCCGGAGTGCTTAACGTTGGCGGCATGGACATGATGGCAACTCTCTCGACTTCAGCGCCGACTGCACAGCGTGTTGCCGGGCGAGCCAGGCTTTTCTGCGGCAGGAAGGACGGCCGCACGCGGCTCGAGCGTCTTTACCAGGACGGCTCGGCCAAGATCCGCATGCCGGCCGTCTCGGTCGACCCGCTGGAAGCCGTGCTGATCAACACCGCCGGCGGCCTGACCGGTGGCGACCGCCTTGCCTGGCAGGTCGACGTCGGCGCCGGTGCCTCTGCCTCGATCACCACCCAGGCCTGCGAGAAGGTCTATCGAGCTGCCTCCGACCGTGCCGAAATGCGGGTCGAGCTGAATGTCGGCGCAGGCGGCAGCCTCGCCTGGCTGCCGCAGGAAACCATCGTCTTCGACCGCGCGGCTTTCGCCCGCAGCCTCGACGTCGAGCTTGCCGCCGGCGCCGAGGCGCTGTTGCTGGAGCCCACCGTGTTCGGCCGCCTGGCCATGGGCGAAAGGACGACGGAAGGCAGCTTCCATGACCGCTGGCGTGTCCGCCAGGAGGGCGCTCTCGTCCACGCCGAGGATTTCCGCATAGGGCCGGACATAGCGGCTGCGCTCGGCCGCCCGGCCGTCGCCGGCGGCGCCGCCGCGGTCGCGACACTGCTGATGGTCTCGCCGCGGGCGGAGGCCTTTCTCGATCCGGCGCGCGCCATCATCGGCGATGCGGGCGGCGCCAGCGTCTGGACCGTCAACCAATCTGGCAAGCTTCTTGCGAGGCTGTTCGCCGAGGACGGCTACCGGCTCCGCAAGCGGCTGGTTCCGCTTGTCGAATTGCTCAACGGACGGGCCGGCCTGCCCAAATTATGGTCACTCTGAAGCTGAATACGCCAATCCGGGAAGACGCATGAACCTGACGCCGAGGGAAAAGGACAAGCTGCTCATCGCCATGGCGGCGATCGTGGCGCGCAAGCGGCTGGAGCGCGGCGTCAAGCTCAACCACCCGGAGGCGATCGCTTTAATCACCGACTTCGTCGTCGAAGGGGCCCGCGACGGCCGCCCGGTCGCCGAGCTGATGGAGGCCGGCGCCCATGTCGTCACCCGCGCGCAGGTGATGGATGGCATCGCCGAGATGATCCACGACGTGCAGGTGGAGGCGACGTTTCCCGACGGCACCAAGCTGGTGACCGTGCACGAGCCGATACGCTGAGGAGGAAAAGATGCTGGAGCTGCGCCCGAACTGCGAATGCTGCGACAAGGACCTGCCGCCGGAGGGGACGGATGTATTGATCTGCACCTTCGAATGCACCTTCTGCGCCGATTGCGCTGGAAACGTGCTCGGCGGCGTCTGCCCGAACTGCGGCGGCAATTTTACGGCGCGGCCGATCCGGCCGGCGGCCATGCTGAAGAAATACCCGGCTTCCATCAAACGCGTGCTCAAGGCCGAGGGCTGCGGCCCCCGCGTGGCCGCCTGACCGTCCAAAAAGAAGGCATAGTAATGATCTCAGCTTCGACGAAACGCACCACGCTGGCCGCCATGCTACTGCTGGCAGCGGCGATGCCCGCCTATGCCCATGTCGGCGTCGGCACGACCTCGTCCTTCACTGCCGGCTCCATGCATCCGCTGTCCGGCCTCGACCACATGACCGCGATGGTCGCGGTCGGGCGCTGGGCGGCGCTCAAGGGCGGCAAGGCGATATGGGCATGGCCGCTGGCCTTCGTCGGCGTCATGCTGGCTGGCGGCGCGCTCGGCATGCTGCAGGTGCCGGTACCGTTCGTCGAGCCGGGCATTCTTGCCTCTGTCGTGGCGCTTGGCCTGCTGGTGGCACTTGCGGTTGACCTGCCTGTTTCGGCCGGTGTCGCCATCATCGGCCTGTTCGCGCTGTTCCATGGCCACGCCCATGGCACTGAAGTTCCCGAAAACGCTGGCGGACTGGAATACATGGCGGGCTTTGCCGGCGCTACCGCGCTGCTCCACGCCACCGGCATTGCCGCCGCGCGTGGGCTTGGCATGCGCTTCCGCGGCCTTGCCCGCGCCGCCGGTGCCGCTTGCGCGGCCGTCGGCGTCGGCCTCGTCTTCGGCGTGCTGTGAGGCTGGCAATGATCCCCGGCGAAGTCATCACCACCAAAGGCGATATCGAGCTCAACAAGGGCCTGCCGACGCTGACGCTGAAAGTCGCCAACAGCGGCGATCGGCCGATCCAGGTCGGCAGCCACTATCATTTCTTCGAGACCAATGAAGGGTTGAAATTCGACCGCGAGGCCGCCAGGGGCATGCGCCTCGATATCGCCGCCGGCACGGCGATCCGCTTCGAGCCGGGGCAGGAGCGCGACGTCACGCTGGTGCCGCTCGGGGGAAAACGCGAAGTCTACGGTTTTCAGCAGAAGGTGATGGGCAAGCTGTGAGGCCGTTGGCGCCTGGAGCTGTCGGTCCATTCCGCGCGTCCGGCTCAGCCTGGCGGCTTGGCTGCCGCATAGATAACGACTTTCCCCGGATCGTCGAACGCGACGGCGACGACGTCCTCTGCCTGCACGCGCCGCGAATCGATGGCGTTGAACAGCAGCGCGTTGGCTTCGATCTCCTTGCGCAGCTCCGCGATGTCGTCCCGGTGCTGCTCGATCTTGCTCTCGATCGCCGGCGGCGGTCCGCCTTCGCTGCGTGCGGCGTCGGTGAGGAACACGATGTCGACCTTGTCGAGCTTGGAGGTCTTGCGCACCGCGCCGATGTTCTCGCGCGTCCGGTCGATCGCGCTGGCGACCTTGCCTGCCTGGGCGGTGGTCTTGGTCTCTTCCTGCTCGACGTCGGAGCCGACGATGCGGTCGACCGTCTCCTTGTTTTCGAGCCCTTGCGCGTTCAGTCCGGCAAGCGGCGCGGCCGCCAGCAGCAGCGCCACGGCGGCTGCGCTTTTCAGCCTCGTAACGGAGAAGGGGTTGATCGCCATGGCTCGCTCCTGAGGGGGGTCGCTTCCGGACGCGGTGCAGCGCGACAGGGACGAAACGGCTTCCGTCCGGCGATGGTTCCCTCTTCGGCGCCGTGGGCGGACCGGGTGCCGGTCCGCCGCGGCCGGTCGTCAGCTCGCCTTCTTGGTGATCAGGGTCAGCGCGCCGCCGGTGTTCATGCTGGCAGCGACCACTTGCGCCGAGGTGAGCCCCTTGGCTTCCAGCGCCGACTTCACCTTGGGCGTCGCGTCGATAGAGCTGCGCAGTTTCTGCAGCCCGGCCTCGCCGCGCTCGGCGATCACCTGGTTGACCTGCGTCTGGGTGTCCTTGGGCAGCTCGGTGATGTCGACGATGTTGACGCTCTGGATCGTCGGCACGGCCGGCTGCGCGCCGGGCGCCGCGGGAGCGGTCGGCGCGGGC
>NZ_RZOS01001599.1:0-384 GCF_004022605.1 Mesorhizobium sp. M4B.F.Ca.ET.089.01.1.1 | reverse complement strand
GCCCAAAGAAGGCTACCTCGCCCACTGGACGAAGCGATCCCGTCTCCATTGCCGTGCCCAGCGATGTGAAGCACGTCGCACTTCGCCTTGTTCGCTTGGACTACAGCCTCACGAAAATGCTTTCGGTCCAAAGCAATGTGGAGCTCCGCGCGGATGTTGACAGTCTTTAGCATCTTCTGTGTGATCGGTCCGTCCGCCCTGTCGGCGAAGTAGTCATTCGCGTTGTGGCAGTCGATGATGTGAACGGCGCTCATGGGATTCTGCCTATTATTATCGTCGTGACGAGTGGATACCACGTGCGGAACACCGTGATCTGCGCTGAGTTTCGGTGACCGCATTGCTGCAAGGCGCAGGGCCGGAAATTGGCATGGATCGGCAATGAAG
>NZ_RZOS01001598.1:0-384 GCF_004022605.1 Mesorhizobium sp. M4B.F.Ca.ET.089.01.1.1 | reverse complement strand
CGCCTCGGCCGATTTTGGCACGGAGGGGTGCTGGAACCTTTCACCGGCGGCTGAGGCGCGCAGCATGGCGCGTGCTCCTTCTTCACCGAAACGGGCTTCGACCGATGCTCTGAACGTCGTTATCTCCTGATTGATCTCAGGGTTGGTGGCGATGGTCTTATAGGCTGCCGCCCGATCACTGTCATTCCTGGCGGATCGGACCGCGCCCAAAGCTGCCTTCGCCTTGTCCGAGATATCCACCACCTCGATCGTATCGGCTTGCATCCGCTTTTCGACGTCGGCCCGATAGCGGTGCGCTGCCCGGTTCTCGAGCTCGGCAACGCGCACGATGTTCGGCCCCATCGCTGCCGCGGCCCTTTCCGCGCCCTGGCGCTCCTCCCGCCC
>NZ_RZOS01001597.1:0-384 GCF_004022605.1 Mesorhizobium sp. M4B.F.Ca.ET.089.01.1.1 | reverse complement strand
CGCCAGTCTCGATGAGGTCATCGCGTTGCTCGTGCGCCAGAGCCGCAGGCTCGAGGGCGAGATCGCCTCGCTGATCGACGACGATCCGTTGTGGGCATGCCTTGACCGCGCCTTTCGCTCGCTCAAAGGGATCGCCTCCCGTAGCGTTGCTCGCCTGATGGCCGAGTTGCCCGAGATCGGCATCCTGTCCAACAAAGCCATCGCCAAGCTGGCCGGCTTGGCGCCGATCGCCAATGACAGCGGTAAGCGCAGCGGCCGAAGACCGGTGCGTGGCGGTCGCGCCGGGCCCCGAGGCGTGCTCTTCCTCGTTGCCCGCATCGTTGCCAAATACGATTCCGCACCTGGCCGCCTTCCAGCACCGGTTGCAGGCCGCTGGAAAGGAAA
>NZ_RZOS01001596.1:0-384 GCF_004022605.1 Mesorhizobium sp. M4B.F.Ca.ET.089.01.1.1 | reverse complement strand
CCCTCTAAGATTGAGAAAGTGCATCGTTTTGTACGAAACTAACAATCCCATTAGCTGAAGAGTTTGCAACACATCCGTGTCAGATCCCCATCAGCTTGAACGCCGCCTGGCTGACTTCAGTGTCGGGGTCTTTCAGATGCTCGGGTTCCTGGAAGTGGTTGGCGTTGAAGGCTATCGTTCGACTGGCCAATCTCCCCATGCCGCGCAGCGCTTCACCGAACACATCGGACTGGCGCTTGAACTCCGGACTGTCCTGGTCGGCTGACACGACGGCAATCGGGCAGGTGATCCGGTCGAGATGGCGCATCGGGCTGAATTCCGCCTCTTCCCCCCTCCGTCAGATGCAGGTAGCTGCTGCGCGAGGAAAGCATCACCGGATAGAGA
>NZ_RZOS01001595.1:0-385 GCF_004022605.1 Mesorhizobium sp. M4B.F.Ca.ET.089.01.1.1 | reverse complement strand
CGCCTTCAACGCCGTCGCGCACGATCATGAGATGCTCGGGGCGTACGCCGACATAGAATTGTCCCTGGGCATCGGCAAAGCTGCTTGCCCTGTCGGCGACCTCGCCGGACAGACTGTCGGCAAATGGCTGCACGGTAGCGGCGATTCCCTTCTTGCCGTCAAAGTGGGCAGGAAACAGGTTCATAGGAGGCGACCCGATAAAGTCGGCGACGAATTCGGTCCTCGGCCTGTCATAGATTTCGAGCGGGGTTGCGACCTGCACCATGTCGCCGCGGCGCATGACGGCGATCCTGTCAGCCATCGACATGGCTTCGATCTGATCGTGGGTCACGTAGACAGTGGTGATGCCGAGGCTCGTCACGAGTTTCTTGATCTCGGTGCGCAT
>NZ_RZOS01001594.1:0-385 GCF_004022605.1 Mesorhizobium sp. M4B.F.Ca.ET.089.01.1.1 | reverse complement strand
TGCTGGGTCGCCGCGCCATATCCCGCCCTTGCCCAGCTTCGACGGGTCGTTGACCAGCCATTCGAGCAGATACTCCACATGCATGAAGCGAACCTGCCCGATCTCGCCCGCGCGGATGCGAGCGCGCGCGTCTCGGACCATGGGATAGCCGGTGTAGGTGTATGTCACGGCAAAGAACGTGTCATTTGCCGCCGCTATCCGCTGAAGCTCGCGCGCCTGCTGCGACGAGTGGACCAGCGGCTTTTCGCAGATGACAGGAATGCCAGCTTCGAGAAACGCTTTGCATGGTTCGAAATGCAGATGGTTGGGCGTGACGATGATCGCGACTTCAATCGCATCGTCGCGTGCCGCTTCCAAGTCCGCCATGTCATGGAAGCTGAGGTAA
>NZ_RZOS01001593.1:0-385 GCF_004022605.1 Mesorhizobium sp. M4B.F.Ca.ET.089.01.1.1 | reverse complement strand
CCCTTGAAACCCTGGCAACGGAGGCTGGCCTTGCGTACAGCTACATGGGCGGCATAGAGCGAGGGCAAAAGAACCCTTCCCTCAACGTGGCGGAGAAGATCGCAAAGGTGCTTGAGAGCGATCCGGCCACGCTATTTTGCGCGCCCCCCAAGGCGAAGTAGTCGAACGCGGACTCGGCTAGCGACGTGAGCTCTCATGCCATCGTGAGGATTCTTGCCCTGCGGCACCAATGCAGCTCGTGCAAATGTGCTGGGCGGCGCCGACTGTGGGCATCGCCAGACGTGTCGGGAATTTAATCTCTCAACCTGCACGGTCTTGGCTTGGCCAGACGAGTAGCAGTAACTCGCTTTCAGATTGTTTGGAGGATAGCGTATATAATCTGCCG
>NZ_RZOS01001592.1:0-385 GCF_004022605.1 Mesorhizobium sp. M4B.F.Ca.ET.089.01.1.1 | reverse complement strand
GATTTGCCGATAGTCGCAGGAAATCGTTGGAAATCAACGGAAGCTGATTGCAACAGGACGCGACAAGAAAACGCCCGCCGGTCTTCACCTCTTCGGCACTATCCTATTGCTTTTGCTTGATGAAGTGATGGTGCCCAGAGGCGGATTCGAAGCGAAGGAAATCTGGCTTTGTTTCCAAATAGTTGACACCCACACAAGAGCAGGGATAGCCAACAAAAATACCAACAAAATATTTCTGTGGATTGGTTCGGTTCCCGGATATCGCTCTATTCGCTCAATGCCATCGGATCCCAACCTCATCTCAGAAGCGGAGCGTTGAGCAAGTTGCAGGTCCGCTGCTGCCTCCAATTTCCCCGAGATCTGATCGCCCTTACCACTTGAAGAT
>NZ_RZOS01001591.1:0-386 GCF_004022605.1 Mesorhizobium sp. M4B.F.Ca.ET.089.01.1.1 | reverse complement strand
CTTCGGGGACATCATGAGAGACCACAACGCAGGTAACGCCGAGTGCGCTGTTAAGTTCTGAAATGAGCTTGACCAGCACGCCCATGGTGATAGGGTCCTGGCCGACAAAAGGTTCGTCGAACATGATCAAGTCCGGCTCCAGCGCGATAGCACGCGCCAGCGCCGCACGCCGCGCCATTCCGCCAGACAGCTCAGAAGGCATCAGCCTGGCAGCGCCACGCAGCCCCACCGCTTCAAGCTTCATCATGACCGTCGTTTTCAGGAGTTCAGGGGACAAATGCGTATGTTCACGCAGCGGATACGCCACGTTATCAAAGACGTTCATATCGGTGAATAACGCACCTGACTGAAACAACATGCTCATGCGCTTACGAACGGTGTAGAGG
>NZ_RZOS01001590.1:0-386 GCF_004022605.1 Mesorhizobium sp. M4B.F.Ca.ET.089.01.1.1 | reverse complement strand
CCGTAGATGTGACGTCCGAGGTCCCGACGCATGGGCTCACCTCCCAACGCGAGGGGCCGAGATTTGGCGAGTGGATGATATTCGGAGATGTGACGTCCAAGGTATCGATGCATGGGCTTACCTCCCAACGCGAGTGGCCGAGATTTGGCGAATAGACCAAAAACACACGCCGACGATCGTTGTTGTGAATGCCACGAGAATTGCGGCGGAATAATCGAGATCGAGATATGTAAATGCGGTCAGGAAAGCGTAGAAGTTTAGGGGTTCAGTCGCCCCAGCCGGCCCGCCACCTGTCAACACGAAGATCACGGGGAAAATCCCAAGGACCTCTAAGGCTTGAAACACGGCGACGGCTCCCATCGCTGGTAAGACGAGCGGTATGGAAA
>NZ_RZOS01000158.1:0-11995 GCF_004022605.1 Mesorhizobium sp. M4B.F.Ca.ET.089.01.1.1 | reverse complement strand
CGACGTCGACGCCGTCGAGGGTGAAATCGTCGACATCGATGCGGATATGGGCATTCTCGAATGGCCCGATGCCGTCGAAGCGGCCTTTTCGCGCCAGCAGCCCGTCGATGGCGACGCGGGCAAAGGCGCGCGCGCGCGTCATCAGGTCCGCATCGTCCTTCGATCCGGCAATCGCCTTGTCGAGGCCGGCAATGATCGACTTCACCGCGTCCTGCTGGGTGTCGAACAGGAAGTCGGGCTCGGCGATGTCGTTGGGCGCCTCGCCGTCGCTGTCGATCAGCTGGAAGAGGTACGAGGCGAGGCTGAAGGCGGAGATGTAGGCCGAGGCCGACAGAAGCTTCTTGAAGGTCGCCGCCTCGTCGCCCTCGAGCGGCGCGCGGGCGTTTTTGGCCTGCAGGCTTTCCAGGTCGGAGCCCTCGGCGAAGACATCGGAAATGGCGAGCGCGATCGCCAGGCCGCGGCGTGCGCGGAACAGAAGCGTGTGCTGCGGAATGGTCAGCAACTGGTCGTCGGGATGGACGGCGGCGACCGTCTTCGACAGCTCGACCTCGCGCGTGCGGCGCACCGAGCCGACCGAGACGGTCGAGACGAAGCGGCGATTGGTGCCGGCTAGCGCCGTGCCGGATTCGCGCGCCGGATCCTCCAGCACGACAATGCGGGTGATGAAACTCTGCGCCGTGGCGCGGTGCTTTTCGATCGCGGCTTCCGAAATCGTGGTCAGGCCGGTGTCCATGAAGGGTGCTCCGTGGTGTGACGGTCAGACGTCTGAGATGACCTGTCCGTTGGACAGGATGTGGACCTTGTAGCCGGAAAAGATCTTCTGCGCCTCGCCGGCGGCGTAGAGCGCCTGATAGGCCTCGTGCGGGATCAGCGCATGGTTCTCGTAGCTCGACACGCCCTGGCGCGCGGCCTCCAGATCGTCGGTGTTGATGAAGAATTCCTGCGTCGTCTTCTCGCTCGAAAACAGGCCCTTGCGGCCGGGCTTCTCGGATTTGGAAAAGACCTCCTGGATGGTCCAGGTGAGCAGCCAGGCGTTTTCCGGTTTTCGCACCTTGGCCAGAACCTCGGTCACTGTCGAATTGTTGTCGGTGATGCCCGCCGAATAGAACGGGCCGAGCACGACGCGGCGGAGCTGCTTTGGGTGCAGCGGCTCGAAATCCTTGTCGAGATTGACCGCGATCGTTGCCGGGGACAGCGTGTAGGCGGAATTCTTCTCGGTGAAATCGTCGAAGCGGTGGGCAAGCTCGGGGTTGAGCAGGCCGTCGACCGGCAGCGGAATGTCGACCCTCTCATTGAGCTTGCCGTTGCTGTCGACGAGCTGGCGCACCATGCTTTCGGAAGAGTCCTCGACCGTCACCATATAGATCAGCGGCAGGTTGGCGCTGCCGTCGAAGCAGGCCCAGTGCACCAGGTAATAGGGTCGAAGGGTCTTCGGATTGACCGAGACTTTCGCCGTCTGCGCCAGCGTGAACGGGCCGAAGGTCTGCTCGCTTCTGACGTCCTCCAGATAGAGCCGCTCGGCCATCGACTTCTGCAGCGCCTCGGGAAACTCCTTGTGGCGCAGGATGAAGTCGGCCATTTCCTCGCGCAGCTCGCCGGCCTGTGGGATGTTGGCCAGCCGGCTCTCCGCCTGGCGACGGTCGTTCTCCAGTTCGAGCAGGTTCTGGAACACCGGATAGCCGCTGTCGGCGCGCGAGATGCGGAACGTCTCCATGAAGCCGAGGCGGTTGCGCCAGCAGGAAAACGACTTGTCCAGCCGCGCAATGTATTCGGCGACGATCTTGGCGACGATGCCGTGCCGGTAGAGCGGCGAGCGATCGTCGCGCATGAACACTTCCAGCCCGCTCAGCGCCGCCGTGATGGCGGAAAAATAGCGCGCCGCCGCTTCATTTTCGGGGGTCATGGGACTGCCTTGGAGACGAACGCCAGCCGCCAATCACTGCTGCACGTAGTTGGCGGAATTGTGCTTCTTCATCACCTCGTCGAAGCGGCGGGCGAAGGCATCGTCGGCCAGCTTCTTGCGGCGCTGGATGTCGGCCGAGGCCACCATGTTCTTCTCGTGCATTTCGAGCAGGTCGCCAATGTGCTTCTGCGAGGCGGCGCCGATGCCGGCCATGGTCTCCTCCGCCGTGTTGTCGACCTGGCTGCCCAGCGTGTTGATCTTGTGAGCGACATCCTGCTGCGCGGCGGTCTTCAGCGAATCCTCCAGCGCCTTGTACAGGACGATGCGCTGCTCGGTGTCGATGGTCAGCTTGTTGATCAGCGTCGACTGCGCGGCGATCTGGTTGTTGAGCGAATCGACGAAGGTCTGGAACATCGAGGTGTAGCGCTCGAGCGTCTGGCTCTCGGCCAGCAATTCCTGCTCCTTGGCCTGCTTCTCGTTGTATTCCGTGGCCATTTTCGAGCGCTCGCCCTCGAGCTGCGTGCGCTCCTTCTGGCTGGTCGAGGCGGCGATCTTGTTTTCGATGTCGAGCAGCATCGGATTGAGCTCCTCGATGCGCTTCTGCACCGCTTCGAGGTTGGACATCGTCGTCTTGCGGCGCTCGATGACCTGCGACAGGCTGCTTTCCGAGGTCTTGTAGCGCTGGTCGAGCACTTCCTTCTGCGCTTTCAAGATGCCGACGATGGTGTCGGACTTGGCCAGCAGCTCCTGCAGGTTGCCGGCCAGCGACATGTTGCGCACGCGATCGGTGCGCATGCGCTGCTTGCGCTGCGCCGAGAAGACGCCGACGAAGTTTTCCCAGCCGGTGTAGTTCTTCATGCTCTCGAATTCGGCGCCGAAGACGTTGGTGGCGTCTTCGAGGCCGATGATCAGGTCGGCGATGTTGCCTTCCATGATCTTCTGCTGCTTCAGCACATCCTCGATGCGGGCGTTCTCGATGTCGAAATTGGCGTCGCCGATCTTCTTGTCGGCCTGGGCGAGCGTGTCGAGCACGGTGCCGGACTGCTCGATCTTCGAGCGCATGTCCTGGACGACCTGCTTGGTCTTGGCAATTTCGGCATCGAAATTCTGCAATGTCGCCATAGGGGCCTCCCGCATCGGCATCGGTTTCGTGTCGGCGCGAATATATGTGGAGCATCCGGGGATTGAAAGACGCAAGACAAGAGGTGCTGCGAAAACAAAAGGTTTCGTTTCTCCCTTGAAAGACAAACGAACCATGCGCATGGCCTGACTAGCCGTCCGCCGGCGCATTTCTTTTGCAATTCGACTGTCGCGCCGCCGGGCCGCGGGCGATGCATTTCGCTTCCCGCCGGCGCATCGTCTGGATATTCGGCAAACAATTGCCGGTGAACCGGCGCCTGCCGGGCAAATCGCAGCCGCGGCAGCTCAGGGCTTGGGGTCGGCCTTGAGATAGGCAATGACATTGGCGATGTCGGCGTCGTTCGTCAGTCCGCTGAAGGCCATTTTGTTGCCGGGGACCTTCAGCTTGGGCGCGCGCAGGTACAAGGACAGGTTCGCCTCGTCCCAGACCAGGCCGGCGGCGCCGGCGTCCTTCATGGCCTGCGAATAGTTGAAATTCTGGGCCTTGCCGGCGGTGCGGCCGACGACGCCCAGAAGGTGCGGTCCGACCTTGTCGTGATCGGTCGTCGCCTCATGGCAGGCCATGCACCGGTTGAAGACCTTCTTGCCAAGGGCCGCGTCGCCATCGGCATGGGCGGCAGCGATGGGGGCGAGCAGAAGGATAGCGGCGGACGAAATGGCTCGAAGCATGGCGGGACTCCTGGCTGAGGGCACCTGGATAGGGCCCATGCCTTAACAAACGCCGCACATGATGGCGGGATTGCGGAAGGAGCGCTCATCCGGGCGGCGCGCCTCGCGATGGCGCAAATGGCGACCCGCTTCCGGTCAGGCCTTGGTGAAGCCGATGAAATCGTCAGGCGCGGCGCGACCCATCTCCTCTTCCCAGTGGCGGCGGCAAAGCGAGACATAGACGTCCTTGCCGATCGCCACCTGCTCGCCCTGCCTCGCCACCTTGCCGTCGGGTCCCAGCCGCACGACCATCGTCGCCTTGCGACCGCAGCGGCAGATGGTGCGCACCTCGCGCAGATCGTCGGCAATCGCCAGCAGGGCGCGCGAGCCGGAAAACAGCTTGCCCTGGAAATCGGTGCGCAGGCCGTAGCACATGACCGGTATGTTCAGCCGGTCGGCGATCCGCGCCAGTTGCCAGACCTGGTCCTCCTCGAGGAACTGCGCCTCGTCGACGAAAATGCAATGCACCGTGGTGTGCTCGTGGTGCTCGGCGACCCGGGCGTAGAGGTCATCGCCGTCGCGGAACATCTCGGCCTCTGCCTCGAGGCCAATGCGCGACGAGATCTGCCCGCTGTCGCCCTTGCGGTAATGGCCGGCGACGAACAGCATCGTGGTCATGCCGCGCTCACGATAGTTGTAGGACGCCTGCAGCAGCATCGTCGTCTTGCCGGCATTCATCGTCGCGTAGTTGAAGTAAAGCTTGGCCATGCCGCCCTTGAGGTGTGTCGAGTTTCAGGTGATGCCGGCCTGCAAACGGCGGCTTCCTGCGCTTCCGGTGCTCACGGACCCTGACCTGAATCTCGGCACACCTTATGCCGAGTTGCGGCGAGGCGGGGAGGGGGCGTCGGCGCATTCCCCTGAAAAAGCTGCCGGCCATCAAAAAAGCGGCAGCCGTGTCGCTGATCGGCCAGTGCGCGCCGTTGATCGTGATTGTCTTAGTGCTTGAAACCGCTCCAGAATGGTGTTTGGCTGACGAAACAAGGCGGGGACACAAACCGTAACTTCGCCGCGCCAAAAAGAATCGCAATGGGAGAATATCTATGTCGCGCATGAATTCCTTCGTCGCCGGGCTCGGCCTGGCGGCTTTCCTGTCCACCAGCGCTGCTTTCGCCGGCGACCCCGAAAGCTGCAAGGCGGTGCGCCTCTCCGATGTCGGCTGGACCGACATCCAGGCCACGACCGGCGTCGCCTCGGTGCTGCTCACCGCGCTCGGCTACGAGCCGCAGGTGATCCAGCTGTCGGTCCCGGTCACCATGGCCTCGCTGAAGAACAAGGACCTCGACGTCTTCCTAGGCAACTGGATGCCGTCGATGACCAACGACATCAAGGACTACACCGCCGACGGCTCGGTCGAGACGATCAGCACCAACCTGACCGGTGCCGGCTACGGCATCGTCGTGCCGACCTATGTGGCGGACGCCGGCGTCAAGACGCTGACCGACCTCGGCAAGTTCAAGGACAAGTTCAACGGCAAGATCTATGGCATCGAGGCCGGCAATGACGGCAACCGCATCATCCTCGACATGATCAAGAACCCGAAGGACAATCTCGAAGGCTTCGAATTGGTCGAATCCTCGGAGGCCGGCATGCTGACGCAGGCCGAGCAGTCGATGAAGAGCAATGAGTGGATCGCCTTCCTCGGCTGGACGCCGCATCCGGTGATGGGCGCCATGAAGATCACCTATCTCGACGGTATGGGCGACAGCGGCTTCGGCGCCGCCACCGTCTTCACCAACGTGCGCAAGGGCTACACCACCGAATGCCCGAATGCCGGCAAGTTCATCGCCAACCTGAAGTTCAACCTGGACATGGAAGGCGAGATGATGGACGCCATCCTCAAGGGCGGCGATGCCAACACGGTCGCGACCGACTGGCTGAAGAAGCATCCGGACGCCGTCGCGCCCTGGATCGCCGGCGTCACCACCTTCGACGGCGGCGATGCCGCCGCGGCAGTCAAGACCGCGCTCGGAGGCTGAGCCGACCATGAATCCGGCATGACCGGAGCAAGGGCAGCCACCATGGAAAAGGCTGCCCTTTTTCATATCCTGTGACAAGATGACTGTCCGGCAAGGACGGCGCAGCCAGAGAGGGGCAAGATGGATCCGATTTCGAAATTCCTGGTCGCCTACAAGATCCCCATAGGACCGTGGGGGAAGGCCTTCTTCGGCTTTCTCACCGACAATTTCGACACCATCTTCAGGGCCTTCTCCAACGGCCTCAATTTCCTGCTCGACGGTCTGGTCGACATCTTGCTGGTGGTGCCTCCGGTGCTGCTGGCACTGGTCATCGCCGTCATCGCCTGGTTCCTGCAGCGCTCGCGGCCGCTGGCCATCGCCGTCTTCATCGGCCTCATCTTCATCATCAACCAGAACCTGTGGAAGCAGACGGTGCAGACGCTGGTGCTGGTGGTTGCGGCCGCCGCCATGGCGATGGCCATCGGCGTGCCGCTCGGCATCTGGGCGGCGCACAAGCCGAAGGTCTATCGCATCATGCTGCCGGTGCTGGACCTGATGCAGACGCTGCCGACCTTCGTTTACCTGATCCCGGTGCTGACCCTGTTCGGCCTCGGCAATGCGCCTGGCCTCATCGTCACAATCATCTTCGTCATCCCGACCGCGGTGCGGCTCACCCATCTCGGCGTCGTCTCGGTGCCAAAGGCGATCATCGAGGCCGGCGAGGCGTTCGGCGCCACCAAGAGCCAGCTTCTGTGGAAGGTCGAGCTGCCCTCGGCGCTGCCCACCATCATGGCGGGACTGACGCAGTCGATCATGCTGTCGCTGTCGATGGTGGTGTTCGCCGCGCTGATCGGCGCCGGCGGCCTCGGCACGGAAATCAACCGCGCGCTCGGCTCGCGCCGCATCGATCTCGGGCTTGAAGCCGGCCTCGCCATCGTCGTGCTGGCCATCGTGCTCGACCGGATGACGCGTATCGGCGTTGGAGGCAAGAAATGACCGTCGCCGTTGATTTCAAGGATGTCGATATCGTCTTCGGCGCCGATCAGGCCGGTTCGTTGGCGTTGATCGACAGCGGCGCGAGCCGCGCGGAGATCCTCGAGAAGACCGGCAACGTGCTGGGCTGCGCAGGCGCCAGCCTGACCGTGCACGAGGGCGAGATTTCCGTGCTGATGGGCCTGTCGGGCTCCGGCAAGTCGACCCTGCTCAGAGCCGTCAACCGGCTCAACGTGGTCTCGCGCGGCCAGGTCCTGGTCAAGGACGGCGACCGCACGGTCGATGTCGTCACCTGCGACGAGGCGACGCTCAGGCGCCTGCGCCAGAAGCAAGTGGCGATGGTGTTCCAGCAATTCGGTCTCTTGCCCTGGCGCACGGTGGAAGAGAATGTCGGCTTCGGCCTCGAGCTTGCCGGCGTGCCGGAAGCCGAACGCAAGGCGCGCGTGAAGAAGCAGCTCGAGCTCGTCCATCTCGACCAGTGGTCGAAGAAATACGCGCATGAGCTCTCCGGCGGCATGCAGCAGCGCGTCGGCCTGGCGCGGGCCTTCGCCACCGAGGCGCCGATCCTGTTGATGGACGAGCCGTTCTCGGCGCTCGATCCGCTGATCCGCACCAAGCTGCAGGACGAGTTGCTGCAGCTGCAGGCGGAGCTGAAGAAGACCATCATCTTCGTCAGCCACGACCTCGAGGAGGCGCTGAAGATCGGCAGCCACATCACCATCATGGAAGGCGGGCGCATCGTGCAGACCGGCGCGCCGGAAGACATCGTGCTCAGGCCTGCCAACGACTATGTCCGCGACTTCATCGCCAACGTGAATCCGCTGTCGGTGCTGACCGCCTGGAACGTCATGCGCGACCGCCGCGACCTCGACCACGGCGAGGACGGCTGGGTGTGGCTCGACCGGCGCAAGACGACGCGCTTCAAGATCGACGATCACGGGCTGGTGTCGGCCGCCGAGCGCGACGGCAAGCCTGCGGTGTGGGTCTCCTGTGCCGATGTCGAGCGGCAGCCGGAGGAGACGTCGCAGGTCTTCTGGGCGACACCTGGCACGTCGCTGAAGACGGTGATGCTGGCCATGCACCGCTCGCAAACGGCGCCGGTGGCGCTGTTCGACGAGCAGTCGCGCTTCGTCGGCGCGATCGGCATCCGCGACGTGCTGAGCGCCGTGCTGCGGCGATAGCCGCGGGTACGAGATTGCAGGCGCGACCCAAGGTGCGAGGCCGCACCTTGGTACGGCTGGCAGGCACCGCCACCGTGCCCTAGTATGATCCCTGCGGCGGCGGATCGCGCCGCGGACGGGAGGTGCAGGGATGATTTTCCGACAGCTCTTCGATTCCGTATCGGGGACCTACTCCTACCTGCTGGCCAGTCGCCGGGGCGGCGAGGCGCTGATCATCGATCCGGTGCTGGAGAAGGTCGAGCGCTATCTGCAGCTCGTCAACGAGCTCGACCTCAAGCTGGTCAAGGCGGTGGACACGCATCTGCATGCCGACCACATCACCGGCCTCGGCGCGCTGCGCGACCGGACGCATTGCGTCACGGTGATGGGCGAGCAGACCAAGGCCGACGTGGTGTCGATGCGGCTCGCCGACGGCGACAAGCTGGCCATCGAGGGGCTGGCGCTCGATGTCATCTACACGCCCGGGCATACCGACGATTCCTACAGCTTCATCCTGCCGGACCGGGTGTTCACCGGTGACACGCTGCTCATCCGCGGCACCGGCCGCACCGACTTCCAGAACGGCGATCCGCGCCAGCAGTACGAATCGATCTTCGGCCGCCTGCTCAAGCTTCCCGACGAGACGCTGATCTTCCCGGCGCATGACTACAAGGGCGAGACGGTCTCGACCATCGCAGAGGAGAAAGCCTTCAACCCGCGCCTGCAGGTGAAGTCGGTGGACGAGTATGTCGAGATCATGAACAACCTCAAGCTCGCCAACCCGAAGATGATGGACGTCGCCGTGCCGGCCAACATGAAGGTCGGGCTGCATCAGGACGAGATCGCCGGGCGCGGCTGGTCTGTCACGGCGGACGAGGCGCTGGCGATTGTCGGCAGGCCGGACGTGGCTTTGATCGATCTGCGCGAGAGCGCCGAGCGGGAGCGGCATGGCGTCATCCCGGGCGCCATCCATCTGCCCTATCCCAGGCTGCAGGAGAACATCGCCGCCGGCGGCATGCTCAATGAGTTGGCTCGATCGACCAGCAAGCAGCTTTTGTTCTACTGCGCCTTCGGCGAACGCTCGGCGATGGCGGTGCAGGCGGCACAGGACGTCGGCATCGCCAACGCCCGCCATATCCAGGGCGGCATCGACGCGTGGCGGAAGGCGGGCGGGCCGCTTTTGCGGTAGGCCGTGGCGGCGCCGCGCGGGCCGGATTTCAGAATATCAATTCAGGCCGATGCGCCTGGCGCCGTGCCGGAACATGGCTTCGGCGTCCCGGTCGAAACGGAAGGTGGCGATGAAGTCGTCGGCACGATAGTCCGGCAGGGTCTTGCGGATGGCGGCGGCGAAAGTGCGCGCCTCGTCCTGCCGACCGGCCAGCGCCAGGCAATGCGCGGCGATCGCCAGGATGATGATGTGGGCGTTGGGGCGGGCCGCCGCCTTCAGCGCCCATTCCGAGGCCTCGGCGAACTCTCCAAGGCGGGCATGGGCCATGGCGCGGGCGCCCATCATGCCGAACAGCAGCGGGTCGAAGGGGCTGAGATGGCGCGAATGATCGGACGAGCCGATCGCTGAGCGCGGATCACCCGACTGGGAGTGCACAAAGGACAGCGCGTAGTGGCCGAGCGCGAAATTCGGGCTGAGATCAACGGCCCGTTCCAGCTCGAGCAGCGAGCCGTCGCGCTCGCCGCGCAGCCACAGCGCCCGGCCCATGGCCCAATGCGCCGCCGGATTGTGTTCGTCGACCAGAAGACTTTGTCCGGCGGTTTCGAAGGCAAGCGCAGCTTCGTGGTCGCGGTCGCCCCAGCGCTGGAAGGCGTTCTGCCAGTGGGTGAAGGAGAGGCCGGCATAGGCGCGGGCGAAGGTCGGGTCCTGCTTCAGCGCCATGTCGAAGAACTGGTGGGCCAGCTCGTTTTCGGTCCGGGTGAAGCGGTACATGTGCCAGAGGCCGCGATGGTAGGCCTCCCAGGCGTTGAGCGAATTGGGCGCCTTCAGCATCGCGCGGTTGCGCTCGACAGTGGTGACCTCCGCCGCGATGGAGGACACGATGCTGTTGCCGATATCGTCCAGCACGACAAAGATATCGTCCGGCCGGTGCTCGAACGTCTCGGCCCAGACAATGCGTGCGGTCCGCACTTCGACCAGTTCGACGGCGACGATGACCCTGCCCGACAGGCTGCGGACGGAGCCGGTCGCGACGTAGTCGACATTCAGCCTGCGCCCGGCATCCTCGGGCGAGATGTCCTTCTCCGCCAGCGCGAAAACCGAGCCGCGGGCGATGACGAAGAAATCCCTGAGCTTGGCCAGGCGGGTGATGATGTCATGGGTCAAGCCGTCGGCCAGCCCACCACGAAAATCCGCGGTGCCGGCGCGCTCGACGAACGGCATGACTGCGAGCGAGGCGCGGCGTGTCGCCGATGTCTCGGGCTCGGCCGGAGCGACCGGTGCCTGGGGCACTGCAAACGCCGGCACGGATCGCACGGGTGGCGTCGCGCTGGACTGACGGGATCTTATTTCTTGCCATGCCTCGCGCAGGGGGGCGAAATCCAGCTCCTCCGACTCGAATAGCCGCGCGGCGGCAGCCAGATGCTCCTCGCACGCGCCGATCTGGCCACGCCGCGCATTGTTTTCCAGCAGCGCAAGATGCGCGCGGCTGTCGAAAGGGGCGAGTTCCAGCCATTTGTCGATATAGGCGCCTGCCTCGTCGGATTCGGCCGGAAGCAGCCCGATCAGGTGCTCCAGTATGGCGACATGGCATGACCTGAAACGACGGCGCTGCGCCGTCAGCCAGCTGTTGAAATGCGGGCTGCGGTCGAGTTCCAGCCCGTCGAGGAAATCGCCGGTGAAAAGGTGGGAAAGCGTCCTCAGCCGCTCGAGGCCGAGGCTCTCGATGCCTTCGGCGACCGCGGCAGCGGCTTCCACGGCATCGATGCCAAGTCCGGCAAGACGAAGCGCGACGGTGTCGCCTTCGGTCTCGATCCGGCGCCGGCCCGGCTCGTCGAGCGCGCCGCGCAGCTTGCTGAGGCACCAGCGTAGCTCGCCGCGCGGATCGTTCGGCACATCCCACAAGAGCTCGCACAGGCGGCTGCGTCCGACCGGGTGCGGCGCAAGCGCCAGATAGGCAAGCAATGCACGCAGCTTGCGCGACGCCGGCAGCGCCACTGACATGTCGTCGCGCGAAATAGCCAGCTGTCCGAGCAGCCGCACGGAAAGGCCGGCGGCAGTGCTTTCCAGGCTCGCTCGGGCGGATTCCACGTGCGTTTCCACGCTCGCTCCCACGCTGACCAGTTGCTCCATGTTCTATCACCAAACCCGACAAGGCGCACCGGCAGCGGACATTCCGGCCGGATGCAGCCGTTGCCGAAATGAAGGCACGTCGAGCAACCTAACGCGGCAAGGTCTCGAAACCTCGCCGCCAAGCCCTCCGGTTTGTAACCGGATCGTGAGGACCAAGAGGAGACCAGACATGTTGCAGCAGTTGAAGATCAGAACCACGGCCGGGCGCGGCCGGTTGTTCGACAGCATTCTCGACACGGTCGGCGATACGCCGGTCATCCGCATCAACAATCTCGGCCCGGGCCATGCGACGATCTATGCGAAGGCCGAATTCTTCAATCCGGCCGCATCGGTCAAGGACCGGCTGGCGCTCAACATCATCGAGGAAGGCGAGCGCAGCGGCGCGCTGAAGCCGGGCCAGACCGTGGTCGAGGCGACCAGCGGCAACACCGGCATCGGGCTCGCCATGGTCTGCGCGCAAAAGGGCTACCCGCTGGTGGTGACGATGGCCGACAGCTTTTCCGTCGAACGCCGCAAGCTGATGCGCATGCTGGGCGCCAAGGTGGTGCTGACGCCGCGTGCCCAGAAGGGCTTTGGCATGTACAAGAAGGCGGCCGAGCTGGCCGAGGCCAATGGCTGGTTCCTCGCCCGCCAGTTCGAGACCGAAGCCAACGCCGCCATCCACGAGGCGACCACGGCGCGCGAGATCATCAACGACTTTGCAGGCTCGCGGCTCGACTATCTGGTGACCGGCTACGGCACCGGCGGCACGGTGACCGGCGTCGGCCGGGTGCTCCGCCGGGAGCGGCCGGAGGTCAAGATAGTGCTCGCCGAGCCTGCCAACGCCCAGCTGGTCGGC
>NZ_RZOS01001589.1:0-386 GCF_004022605.1 Mesorhizobium sp. M4B.F.Ca.ET.089.01.1.1 | reverse complement strand
GTGTGGACGGGATGCCCCATCTGATGCAGCTGCAGGAGAAATACAGGGAAAGCGGCGTTGAGATCGTAGGAGTCGCGGCTAGTGAACGCGCTCCAACGGCCGATGAGGCCCGAAGCACGTTGGACGCTTGGTTGACGGAAAAGTTCCCGAATCTGAACTATCGGATCGCATTCGACTCCACAGGCGAAATGGACAAGCTTTGGATGGAGCCCAGCTTTTCTTTCTGGATTCCCACCAGTTTCGTGGTCGACCGAGACGGCTGCATCGCCTTTATTGGTGAACCGACGGAACTCGATGAGGTCTTGCCGAAGGTGCTTAACGGCAGCTGGCGCACCAGCGATCAGGCAAAATCCGCCGATGCGGAGCGGATCGCGGAAGGCGAACCC
>NZ_RZOS01001588.1:0-386 GCF_004022605.1 Mesorhizobium sp. M4B.F.Ca.ET.089.01.1.1 | reverse complement strand
GCATAGTGGACCTCGCGCACCAGCTGCATGGTCGCCTCGAAATCGGCTTCCGTCTCGCCGGGGAAGCCGACGATGAAATCGCCGGACATGGCGATATCGCCGCGCGCGGCGCGAATGCGATCGATCAGCGCCAGATAGTCGCGCGCCGTATGCCTGCGGTTCATCGCCTTCAGGATGCGGTCGGAGCCCGACTGCACCGGCAGATGCAGATAGGGCATCAGCGCCGGCAGGTCGCGATGGGCGGCGATCAATTCGTCATCCATGTCGCGAGGGTGGCTGGTGGTGTAGCGCAGCCGCGCCAGGCCAGGGATCTCGGCCAGCCTGAACAGCAGGCGGCCCAGCCCCCATTCCTCACCGTTTTCGCCCTCGCCGTGCCAGGCATTGAC
>NZ_RZOS01001587.1:0-387 GCF_004022605.1 Mesorhizobium sp. M4B.F.Ca.ET.089.01.1.1 | reverse complement strand
TTCCCGGCCACGACACGAGGCGTTGCGGGGCCTGATCACGGAACTGCTGCGAGAAGGCTTCGGCGCCGCGTTCAGCGAGTTAGAGCACGAGCGCTACCTTGTCGACAACAGTGGGCGGATCGACGTGGCGTGGGGCGCCACCGTGATCGAGCTGAAGAGCGATCTACGGCGCGAAGAGCGTGATGTCGTCGCCCGTATGCCCGACTATCTGGCCGATGCAAGCCGCGGCAGCGCACCTGGCCGTACCACCGACGGTCTTGCCACCGACGGCGCGACGCTGCTCGCTTACACGCTGGATCTCGGCAGGCTCACGAGCATCGGCCGCTATGACGTCGACGTCGACCACCCCGAACGGTTGCTGACCTGGCTCGAGCCGCTGCTCTCGCC
>NZ_RZOS01001586.1:0-387 GCF_004022605.1 Mesorhizobium sp. M4B.F.Ca.ET.089.01.1.1 | reverse complement strand
CTTCATAGATGGCGTAGTACAATGACAGATCGACGGTCGCCGAAATCGATCGTCCGGGTTCGATATCGATAAAATCAGCCTCGGTCGGTTCTGCTCGCTTCACCAAAGGGCCAATATACTGAATTGGCTGCGACCCTCTCGTCACTGAAAAAATTTGGCCCGAGACGCCGTCGATCGGCGTGGTCCATCTGAGCACCCTGATCGGGCTGCCCGATCGGTTCGTGAGAG
Organism: Mesorhizobium sp. M4B.F.Ca.ET.089.01.1.1; assembly: GCF_004022605.1. Classification (NCBI taxonomy): domain Bacteria; kingdom Pseudomonadati; phylum Pseudomonadota; class Alphaproteobacteria; order Hyphomicrobiales; family Phyllobacteriaceae; genus Mesorhizobium; species Mesorhizobium sp. M4B.F.Ca.ET.089.01.1.1. The sequence goes on along the minus strand of NZ_RZOS01001586.1, from coordinate 159 downwards.
TAAAAACAATAGTTAGGGGGGTATCGTTTCCATAAGAAGTCAGGCGCGATTGCAGAACTATCTCAATTTCCTGATTCTGCTGCGCAAACGCCAAGGGCACAAGGCTAAAAAAATACAAAAGTACAAGCGTCACACTCCGAACAATACTTGGCATTTTAC
>NZ_RZOS01001585.1:0-387 GCF_004022605.1 Mesorhizobium sp. M4B.F.Ca.ET.089.01.1.1 | reverse complement strand
CCCGCAAGGGCTTCCGCGTCATCGATCACACCGTCGATGCCGACACCAGCGCGCCGCGCATCTGCGCGCAATTCTCCGAGGATCTGGTCAAGACCGGTGTCGACTATTCGCAGTTCGTCACCGTCGACAACGCCGCGCCCAAGGGCGTTGAAGCCAAGGACAAGCAGATCTGCGTCGAAGGGCTGGAGCATGGCCAGCACTATGAGGTGACCTTCCGCGCCGGCCTGCCGGCCGCTATCGGCGAGGTGACCAGCGCGCCTGTGGTGCTGTCGATCTATGTCCAGGATCGCGCGCCTTCCGCCCGCTTCACCGGCGACAGCTTCGTGCTGCCGGCGGGCGCGCGCCGCGGCATCCCGGTCGTCACCGTCAACATGAACGCCGCCAAGA
>NZ_RZOS01001584.1:0-388 GCF_004022605.1 Mesorhizobium sp. M4B.F.Ca.ET.089.01.1.1 | reverse complement strand
GTGCGTTGACTTCGCTTCGTTTGGCGAAATGTGGGTAACGGCGAGGGCCGCACACTTCCCGGGCCGTCGACATTCCCGCCCTTTTGGTGCGTGCGCCGTTAGGCGCGACAATTCGGTGCCCGCGTGTAACTGCCCATTCGCCGAAGCTTAGACGTGGTGCATTCCCGCTCGCCTGTTTGGCGGACAGTTCCGGCCGTGCTGGTTTTGCCGGTCTAACGCCGCCGCTCGTCACTGCCACACCCCTCTCCGGCAACGGCTCGGCGCATCGCGCAAGCCGGTTTAGCGATCAGGCCAGGCCCTTCGCTAGTTCCAACGCCTGCCGTTCGAACAGGCGGCGGTAAATGCCACCATCGAGATCGATCAGCGCGGCATGATCGCCGTCCTCCAT
>NZ_RZOS01001583.1:0-389 GCF_004022605.1 Mesorhizobium sp. M4B.F.Ca.ET.089.01.1.1 | reverse complement strand
CGATGATGGCTGCGCCGACGATTTCGCCATCGACGAAATCGTCGGGCGTGCCGTAGACGCCCGTAGGGACGGTGACAGCGCCAAAAAAGCCGAACAATGGCCGGAGCTGATGTTCGAGCACCAGGCCATGGTATGGGCTCCCGCCGGTCGCCGCGAGAAGCACGGTCTTGCCCGTCAACGCGCGATAGTCGACCAGGTCGAACAGGTGCTTGAGAGCGCCAGTGTAGGAAGCCCTATAGACAGGCGTTCCGACCACGAGCAAATCGGCCTTCTCGACACGCTGGATAATCGCTTCTCCAGATGCGCCAAGTGCGCCGCGGGATAGTCCGGCGAAAAGCGACGGTGCTGCCTCCGTGATCTCAATCAGACCGGTGTCGGCAAGCAGGCGC
>NZ_RZOS01001582.1:0-389 GCF_004022605.1 Mesorhizobium sp. M4B.F.Ca.ET.089.01.1.1 | reverse complement strand
GTCGTAGGCGGGAACGATAAAGCCCCCGACGTACCAGCGATTGCTTCTTGGTCAGGACTTCGCGTGCGAGATCCTGATCAAGGTCAGGATTCGGGCCGACTAGGTCGGATATATCGCGATTTGGACCAGCGAAGCCCCAGTGAGGATCGTGGCTGGCCGTTGATCGGAAACGAATCGGAGGCACCTTCAGGTAACGCACGATGAAGTTCACCATTTCCCTTTCTGATGCAGCTCGTCACACTATTACGCTTGCCACACTGGAAGCCTATGTTCTCGGAGATGGTCGTCCGCGCCGAACAAAGCTGGAAACGCTGGGGTATCTTTGGGGCTTCAGTCGCGAGGACTCGAAAGGAACGACCCATTTCCATGTCGATCTTATGAGTCTCAGC
>NZ_RZOS01001581.1:0-389 GCF_004022605.1 Mesorhizobium sp. M4B.F.Ca.ET.089.01.1.1 | reverse complement strand
CGGCCACTCGCGAAGTCACGAGCCGAACCGACCCGTCTCTCGCATACTTTTGCGTCTTGCAACGAGGCTCGGCTAACCCACAAGAGCAGAGTCGCTCCTGAGAACAGGCTGGGCGCCGTAGCGCCCTCGCTACGTTGAGTTCAGGAAAGAGCTTTCAAGCTCGCAACCGGCGTATGAGGCGTCAACCTCGTCGGAAATGAACTCGCTGAACGATGCAGTCCCTCCTTCGTAAATCAACACCTAATAGACCCTGACAAGAAGGGGAAGTGGTCCTCTGAAATATATTTATGGATATATTATTTATTCTCCGCCTACCTTTAGCCTCCTATCTGAGATATTTTAGTATCGGAAGTGACAACGCGAGGTTGCTTTTTCCGCCTCTCGTACCG
>NZ_RZOS01001580.1:0-389 GCF_004022605.1 Mesorhizobium sp. M4B.F.Ca.ET.089.01.1.1 | reverse complement strand
GTCCACAGACGATAATGGCGGCCAGCATCAGGCCGTCGCCAATTGGTGACGCCGTCCCGCCTTGCATCAGGGCAAAGCCCGCGACGAGCGCACTGCCGAGGCAGGAGAACAGCCAGAAGGCCGGGCGTGGACGCTCGCCGCCACGCAGCACGCCGAAGATCGCCGTCGCCAGCGGCAGCAGACCGACGAAGATGATGGAATGGGCCGAGGTGACGTGCTTGAGCGCCAGCGCCGTCAGCAAGGGGAAGCCGACGACCACGCCCAGCGCAACGATCGCCAGCGACAGCAGATCCCCGCGCTCCGGCCGTTTCTGCCGGAACAGGATGAGCATCGCCAGGCCGAGCAGTCCGGCAATCGCCGCGCGGGCCGAAGTCAGGAAGGTCGGATCG
>NZ_RZOS01000157.1:0-12059 GCF_004022605.1 Mesorhizobium sp. M4B.F.Ca.ET.089.01.1.1 | reverse complement strand
AAGCAGCGGGGCGGGGGCTGCGCCGTACGATCCTACCGCCGCCCGAACAGCCGCTCGATGTCGGCGAGCTTCAGCTCGATATAGGTCGGGCGGCCGTGGTTGCAGGTGCCGGAGCCGGGCGTCGCCTCCATCTGGCGCAACAGCGCGTTCATCTCCTCGGGCTTGAGCAGCCGCCCCGAACGCACCGAGCCATGGCAGGCCATGGTCGCGGCGATGTGGTGCAGCCGCTCCTTCAGCGTCTCGACCGTGTCGTTGTCCGCGATCTCGTCGGCGAGGTCGCGCACCAGTTGCTGCACGTTGGTTTCGCCGAGCATCGACGGCGTCTCGCGCACCGCCACCGCGCCCGGGCCGAAGCGCTCGAGGCCGAGGCCGAATCTGGCCAGCGTCTCGGAATGCATGGCCAGCCGCTCGGCGTCTTCTTCGGCCAAGTCGACGATCTCCGGCAGCAAAAGCATCTGCGAGGGCACCGCACGCGAGTGCAGCGCGTTCTTCAGGGCCTCGTAGACCAGCCGCTCATGCGCGGCGTGCTGGTCGACGATGACCAGCGAATCCCTGGTCTGGGCGACGATATAGTTCTCGTGTACCTGCGCCCGCGCCGCGCCCAGCGCCGTGCCGAGCAACGTCACGGCCGGCTCGTCCTGGCTGGCGCGCGCGTCGGCGCTGTGAAGCGGCCCGGCATCGAACGCCGCCTGGTCGGGTTCACCGAAGCCGGCCCTTTGCTGCTGGGCGTCGCCATATCCCATGTCGAGCGGCCGCTGCGGCGAATGCTCGAAGCCGGCGAAACCCGACGCGCGGTAGGCCGCCTCGTAGCTGCGGTGGCCATTGGCCGGCCCGCCATGGCCGAAGGGAGCGGCGCCCGGCCGGAACGCCGCCATCATGCCGGCGGCGCCCGTGGTCGCGGCGCGGATGCCGGCGCCGGCCAGCGCCTCGCGGATGGCGCCGACGATCAGCCCACGCACCAGGCCCGGATCGCGAAAACGCACATCGGCCTTGGCCGGATGGACATTGACGTCGACGGTCGCCGGATCGAGCGAAAGGAACAGCACGGTCACCGCATGGCGGTCGCGCGGCAGCACGTCGGCGAAGGCGCCGCGGATTGCGCCGGCGATCAGCTTGTCGCGCACCGGCCTTCCGTTGACATAGGCATATTGCTGCAGCGCGTTCGCCCGCGTGAAGGATGGAATGGAGACGTGGCCGGCAAGATGCACGCCATCGCGCGTAGCATCGATGGGGATGGCATTGTCGGGGAACTCGGCGCCCATCACTTGCGCCACGCGTTGCAGCCGGCCCTCCGGATCGTTACCGGTCGCCGGCAATTCCAGCGTCGAGCGGTCGGGGCCGGCAAGCGTGAAGCGCACGCCGGGGAAGGCGATGGCGATGCGCTTCACCACATCGCTGGTCGCCGAGCTTTCGGCCCGCTCGCCCTTCATGAATTTGAGCCGTGCGGGCGTGGCGAAGAACAGGTCGCGCACCTCGACCGTGGTGCCGCGGTTGGCCGCCGCCGGCTTCACCGCCGAGACCCGGCCGCCCTCGATGCCGATCTCAGCCGCGCTGTCGCCTGCGGCTGTGCGCGAGCGGATCGACAGCCGCGCCACCGAGCCGATCGAGGGCAGCGCCTCGCCGCGGAAGCCGAGCGAGCGGATGTCGAGGATGTCGTCTGAAAGCTTGGAGGTGCAGTGGCGTGCGATCGCCAGCGCCAGTTCCCGCTCCGGGATGCCGGAGCCGTCGTCGGTGACGCGGATCAGGTTCAGCCCGCCGCCGGCGGTGACGATGTCGACGCGGTACGCCCCGGCATCGAGCGCGTTCTCGACCAGTTCCTTCACCACGCTCGCCGGACGCTCGATGACCTCGCCGGCGGCGATCTGGTTGATCATCGTTTCGGAAAGCTGGCGGATGGGCATCCGGAGATTATAGGCGGATTCGACAGCATTGGGGGAGGGGCGGAATACAGTTGGCAACAGCTACCGTCACAATCCCCTCGCGGTCCGCTGCCGCGCAGAAGCTGGCGACCTCAAGCCTGCGCGACCAGCCAGTCCCTTACCTTGCGCGCATTGTCGCTGAGTTCGCGGTTCTTTGGCCAGATGACGTAGAACCCGATGCCGGTTGTCAGCACATGATCCGTCACCGGCACCAGCAGCCCCGATGCCACGAGGCGCTCGACCAGATGCCGCCAACCGAGCGAGATGCCTTGCCCTTCCATCACCGCCTGGATCACCAGCGCATAATCATTGATGCGCAAGCCGCGCTCGGCGTTGCGCAGGCTGGTTCCGGCTGACCCGAACCATTCGTCCCAGTTCGGGGCCTCTCGGTAGGGCTCCTCCAGATGGATGAGCCGGTGCGTGGCGAGTTCCTCGACCGTTTTCGGCTTGCCGAATTTAGCGAGGTAGCTGGGGCCTGCGACCGGGAAGATCTCCTCGTCGGACAGCGACATCGAATGATAGTCCGGCCAGTCGCGCGGCATGCCGCCGCGCACGCCGAGCGGGATGCCCTCGGCGATGATGTCGAGATCGCGATCGGCGGTCTGGATGCGCAGATCGACGCCCGGCAGTTCGTCGCGGAACTGCTGCAGGCGCGGCATCATCCAGAACGAGCCGAAGGCGGTCGACGCGGCAAGCGTCACATGGCCGCCGGTCGCCTGCAGGCGCAAATCCTCCGCCGACTTGCGGATATGGGAAAGGCCGAGCGAGACGTCGGCGTGGAAGCGCTCGCCGGCCTCGGTCAGGAGAACCTGGCGATGGCGGCGCTGGAACAGCTTGGCGCCGAGCTGCTCCTCCAGTCCGCGCACGGCGTAGGACACGGCCGCCTGCGTCATGCCGAGCTCGCGACCGGCGGCGGTGAAGCTCGACAGCCGGCCGGCCGCCTCGAAGACGATCAGGCTGCCGGCGGAGGGCAGCAGGTGGCGCAGACTTCGCATAAGCAGAGTTTATACAAGAGATCAGGATTTTCCAGCGTCACAGCGATGTTTCGCCTCGTTAAGTTGACGGGCTGTTGGAGGATGAATTGCCATGAATGCACCGGCCGTTGCAGTGACCGAACATGTCAACCGCAGAAGCGGCGGCCGACTGGGGCGCAAGGCGATACGGGGCGCTCCCGTGGCCTCGTTTCCGACGCTGGTGCGCCAGATCCCGGCGTATCAGATGGTCCCCGACGAGGCGGTGGAACTGATCCACCAGGAATCGCTCTCGATCCTCGAAGAGGTGGGCTGCGAGTTCCGCGACGACGAGGCGATCGCCCTGTGGAAGGCCGCCGGCGCCGATGTCTCCGAAACGCGCGTGCGTATCGACCGTGCGCTCTTGATGGAACTGGTCTCGAAGGTTCCATCGGAATTCACGCTCAATGCCCGCAACCCCGAGCGCACCGTCCGCGTCGGCGGCAAGAATTCCATATTCGTGCCGATGTATGGCGCGCCCTATATCCGCGACCTCGACAACAACAGGCGCTACGGCTCGCTCGCCGACCTCAACAATTTCCACAAGCTCGCCTACATGGCCCCGGCGCTGCACTCGTCGAGCTCGGTCATCTGCGAGCCGATGGAAATCGCTGTGCCGAAGCGTCATCTGCACATCATCCATTCGGCGCTGAAGCACTCCGACAAACCGTTCATGGGCATCGTGACGTCGAAGGAACGCGCCGAAGACACGATGGCGATGGCCGGCATCGTCTTCGGCGAGGACTATGTCCGCGACAATTCGGTCCTGGTGGCGATTACCAACTGCAACTCGCCGCTGGTGTGGGACGCCACCATGCTCGACGCGATGAAGGTCTATGCGCGGAGCAACCAGCCGCTGATCCTGGCGCCCTTCGCGCTGTGCGGCGCCTCGACCTCGGCCTCCGCCGTCGGCGCGGTGGCGCAGGTCAATGCGGAAGCGCTGGCCGGCGTCGCCTTCACCCAGCTGCTGCGTCCGGGGTCGCCGCAGATCTACGGCCAGTTCATGGTGACGGTCGACATGAAGACCGGAGCGCCGATGGGCGGCACGCCGGAGGCGGCGCAGATGATGTATCTGATGGGCGCGCTGGCCAGGAAATACAAACTGCCGTGGCGCACCTCGGGCTTCCATGTCGGCTCCAAATTGAACGACGCCCAAGCCGGCTACGAGGCGAACATGCTGATGCATGCCGCCATCCTTGCCGGCGCCAACTACATCTGGCACTCGGCCGGATGGCTGGAGGCAGGGCTGACCTGCGGCTATTCGAAATTCGCCACCGACTGCGAGCAGCTTGTCGGCTGGTACAAATATGCCGGCGGCCTTCCCTTCGACGATTTCAAGGAAGCGATGGCGGCGATCCGCGAGGTGGGGCCGCAGGGCCATTTCCTCGGCACCCAGCATACGCTCGAACATTTCGAGTCCGCTTTCTTCATGCCCTCGATCATGGACTTCAATTCGTACGAACAATGGAACGCCGAAGGCGCGAAGGACCACGACACGCGCGGACGTGAGAAGGCGCGCAACATGCTGGCCGACTATGAGGAGCCGAAGCTCGACGAGGGCATCGCCGAGGGTCTTAAGGATTTGATCGCGCGGCGTGAGGAAAAACTGCCGGACAGCGTTAGTTAGTAAAACAGGCGAAGACCTGACGAACCATAAGGGAGGAAAAAATGGCACTCTTCAGAAGCAATGGCGACCGCGTGCCGGGAGCTATCGAGGCAATGGCAGAAGAAGCGCGGGCGGGCCGCATGGACAGGCGTGAATTCCTGGCCCTGGCCAGCGCCTTCGGCGCGTCGACGGCGTTCGCCTATGGCATGATCGGCCTTGCCGCGCCGACAAAAGCACTGGCCGACGAGCCCAAGAAAGGCGGCACGCTGCACGTCTCGATGTCGGTCAAGGCGCAGAAGGATCCGCGCACCTATGACTGGACCGAGATGGCGAACGTCACCCGTTGCTGGCTGGAGCCGCTCGTCCGCTACACGCACCAGTTCACCTTCGAGCCGGTGCTGCTCGAGAGCTGGGACATCAACGACGACGCCACCGAATACACGCTGCACCTGCGCAAGGGCGTCACCTGGAACAATGGCGATGCCTTCAACGCCGATGACGTGGTCTTCAACCTGAATCGCTGGTGCGAGAAGGGGGCTTCCGGCAATTCCATGGCCGCCCGCGTCGGCGCGTTGGTCGACGCCAAGACCGGCAAGGCAAGGGATGGCGCAATCACCAAGGTCGATGACCATACGGTCAAGCTGAAGCTCAGCGAAGCCGATATCGCGATCATACCGGGCTTCACCGACTATCCGGCGCTGGTCGTGCATCGCGACTTCGACAAGGATGGCGCAGATCCGATCAAGAAGCCGATCGGCACCGGAGCGTTCGAGCTGGTATCCTACGATGTCGGCCAGAAGGCGGTCGTCAAGCGTCGCGAGAGCGGCAAATGGTGGGGTGGCGAAACGCCGCTCGACGGTGTCGAGTTCATCGACTACGGCACCGACTTCAACGCCACGCTGAACGCCTTCGATTCCGGCGAGATCGACCTCGATTTCGAAACGCCGGCCGACTTCATCGACGCCCTCGACAAGATGGATCTGGTGAAATCGGAGGTCGCGACGGCGACCACCCTCGTCGCCCGCACCAACATCACCCACAAGCCCTATGACGACCAGCGGGTGCGCAATGCGCTGCAGATGGCGGTCGACAACGATGCCGTCATGCAGCTCGGCTACGCCGGGCGCGGCACCGTTGGCGAGAACCACCACGTCAGCCCGATCCATCCCGAATACTATCCGCTGCCCAAGAAGACACGCGATGCAGCCGCCGCCAAGAAGCTGATGGCGGATGCCGGGCAGGCCGACTTCGAGCATGAGCTGATCACCGTCGAGGACGAATGGCAGAAGAACACCGGCGATGCGATCGCCGGCCAGCTGCGCGATGCCGGCATCAAGGTGAAGCGTACGGTGCTGCCGGGCTCGACCTTCTGGAACGACTGGACGAAGTATCCCTATTCGATGACCATCTGGTACATGCGTCCGCTCGGCGTCCAGGTGCTGGCGCTCGGCTATCGCTCGGGCGAGGCCTGGAATGAGACGGCGTTCGCGAACCCGGATTTCGACGCCAAGCTCAAGGAGGCGCTCTCGCTGGCCGATCCCGCCAAGCGCAAGGAAGTGATGAAGGACGTCGAGCAGATCCTGCAGGATTCCGGCGTCATCATCCAGCCCTTCTGGCAGAAGCTCTACTGCCACATGAGCAAGAAGGTGAAGAACTATTCGATGCACCAGACCTACGAAATGGATTTCCAGAACGTCTGGCTGGACGCCTGAAACACCTCCCGAGACTTGCAAGCAACTGCCGCCGGCACCTCTGACAAGAGGTGCCGGCGGCCCGTAAATCACTCATGAGCAATTGGCGCCGAGAAAAAATGTCCGACGACGAGATCATCCTTTCCGAGCTTTCCGACGACGAGCTCGTGCAGCAGATGCACGACGACCTTTATGACGGGCTGAAGGAAGAGATCGAGGAAGGCACCAACATCCTTCTCGAGCGCGGCTGGGTTCCCTACAAGGTGCTGACCGAGGCGCTGGTCGAAGGCATGCGCATCGTCGGCGAGGATTTTCGCGACGGCATCCTGTTCGTGCCGGAAGTGCTGCTGTCGGCCAACGCCATGAAGGCCGGCATGGCCATCCTTCGCCCGCTGCTCGCCGCCACCGGCGCGCCCAAGCAGGGCAAGATGGTGATCGGCACCGTCAAGGGCGACATCCACGACATCGGCAAGAACCTGGTCGGCATGATGATGGAGGGGGCTGGCTTCGACGTCATCGACCTTGGCATCAACAATGCGGTCGAGAAGTATCTGGAGGCCATCGAGCAGCACCAGCCCGACATCATCGGCATGTCGGCGCTGCTGACCACCACCATGCCCTACATGAAGGTCGTCATCGACACGATGAAGGAGAAGGGCATCCGCGACGACTATGTCGTGCTGGTTGGCGGCGCGCCGCTCAACGAGGAGTTCGGCAAGGCCGTCGGCGCCGATGCCTATTGCCGCGACGCGGCGGTGGCGGTCGAGACCGCCAAGGACTTCATGAAGCGCAAGCACAATGTGCGGGCTTCGGCTTGAGCCCAGCGGCTTCGCAATGAACAATGAAAAAAGCCGCGCCTTGCAGCGCGGCTTTTTTGTTCCCAGATTCTGGAAGACCGTGGATCAGGGATTCTTGACGGTGTCCTCGACGGCATTGGCGGTCGATTTGACGTCCTTGCCGACACCGCGGATCGTATTGGCGCAGGCCGAAAGGGCCAGCGCGCAGGCAAGAATGGCGATGGGGCCAAGGCGCGACAGTTTCATGGACGGTGTCTCCCTCGTTCTGTAGGTAAGAAGATAACGCAACCAAATCGGTTCGGCTGGTTCTATGAGTGCCGTGCGAAAAGCGCAACCCGATCAAGGCGAAAGGCTGCTCGTCATCGCCTGCGGGATGATTGCGCGCGAAGTTCTGGCCGTCAAGCAGCAGCTCGGGCTCGACCATCTCGACCTGACCTGCCTGCCGGCGGAGTTCCATTTCTATCCGGACCGCATCCCGCCGGCGATGGACAAGGCGATCGAAAAGGCCAAGGCCGAGGGCTACCGGCACATCTTCGTCGGCTATGCCGACTGCGGCACCGGCGGCATGCTTGATCGCATCTGCGAGAAGCACGGCGTCGGGCGCATGGCCGGTCCGCACTGCTTCGCCTTCTACCAGGGCATGGACGCCTACGCGAAGGTCGCCGACGACGACATGATGTCGTTCTACATGACCGACTTCCTCTGTCGCCAGTTCGATGCCTTTTTCATGAAGCCGCTTGGCCTCGACAGGCATCCCGAGCTGATCAAGGACTATTTCGGCAATTACCAGAAGCTGGTCTATATCGCCCAGACCGACGATCCGGAGCTCGACAGGGTTGCGGAGAAGGCAGCCGCGCTGCTCGGCCTGGCCTATGAGCGCCGCTCGACCGGCTATGGCGATCTGACGACGGAACTGGCCGAGGCCGCCACACGCGGCTGACCTGCTGATCAAGATGGGGGAATCGATGCGTTTTCGGGCTTTGCTTCTGTCTGTGTGCCTGGGTGTCGGCTTGACCCTGCCGGCTCACGCCGATGGCGAGGTGCAGAAACTGATCACCGCCGCCGACAAGGCGCGGCTCGACAAATATGGCGAGACGCGCAAGGCCGCCCTCGAGGAGGCCAAGGCCGGCGACCCGGCCGAGGTCAAGCAGTTGGATACCCTCCTCGCCAAGCCGCTGGTGGCGTTTTCCGACAAGGACCTGACCGGCACCTGGAAATGCCGCACCATCAAGGCCGGCGGCTTGAGCCCGCTCGTCATCTATGGCTGGTTCAATTGCAAGGTGAGCGATGACGGCTCCGGCTGGAGACTGGAAAAGATCAGCGGCTCGCAGCGCACCAAGGGCCGCTTCTTCGACGAGAGCGAAAAGCGCGCCATCTATCTCGGCTCGTTCACCGTCAACGAAGATCCGGCCAAACCTTATGGCAGCGGCCCGCAGAGCGACCAGGTCGGCTATGCCTTCCGCAACAGCGCCACCGAATGGCGCATTGAATTCCCGGCGCCCTACTACGAATCGAAGCTCGACATCATGGAATTCAAGCGCTGATTCCGCCCAGAGACCTTTGGTCTCGCGCCGTCACCAAGGATTAACCCCGCCAGCCTAGCATGCCGCGCGTTTGCGCAGGTCGCTCCCATCCGGGCGCGCCGGGCGCTCCGACACCCAGGGGGCGGCACGAACCATGGCAGCGCCAATGGCAGATCCACGACCGATCGTCGTCGTCACCGAGGGCGGTCCGCACATCTGGGCGATCGTCAACGCCATCGCCGATCGGCTCGGCCCTGTCAGCGTCGTCCTCGAAACACCTGAATCCAAAAAACAATTGCTTCTCGGCCGGGCTCGGCGCCAGGGCTGGATCTCGGCCATCGGACAGCTCGGCACCATGGTGCTGACGCGGCTCGGCAAACGGTTCTTTTCCGGCCATGCGGCACGATTGATCGCCGAGCAGAAACTGGAGACCGAACCCCGCCCCGGCCAGACCATCATCGACATCCCCTCGGCCAATGGGCCGGAGTGCCTTCGGGCGATCGCCGATCTCCAGCCGGGCGTGGTGCTGCTGGCCGGCTGCCGCCTGCTGTCGCGGCAGACGCTGGCGAAGATAGCCTGTCCGGTGCTTAACTATCATGCCGGCATCGCCCCCAAATATCGCGGTATGAATGGCGGCTACTGGGCGCTGGCCTCGGGCGACGCGGGCAATTTCGGCAGCACCGTGCATCTGGTCGATGCCGGCGTCGACACCGGCGGCGTGCTGCGACAGGCGCGCGGCAAGCCTGAACCGGGCGACACGATCTCAAGCTACGCGCTGCGGCAGGCGGCATTCTCGCGCGACATCTGCGTCGAAGCGGTCGGTGACGCACTGGCGGGCAAGCTCGCAACATTCGATCCCGGCCTGCCCTCGAAACAGTGGTATCATCCGACGATCTGGCACTACCTTTGGACCGGCTTGACGAAGCGCATCTGGTAGCCGGCTGGCCGCGCTATTTCACCTTTCTTTTTGCGACCTCCAATAGCGTCGCTTTTGAATGCGCGCGCGTCGTCCCATAACAAGCGGCCCCAGTGCGCATGCGGCAATGCTCGCAGCTGCTGCATCGGCCCGAAGTCGGACTCGACCTTTGGAAAGCACGATGCAGCGAAGTTAAAGTGGTAGAGCGTCCTTTGTGCGTCCAAAAAGGACGCACGGCGCTCTACGGGAGTGAGAAATTTATGGCCGATCTGATCGTCGTCTACTGGCGCGACATCCCCGCCCAGGTCATCGTCAGGAAGGGCCGGCAGAACGCCAAGCGCGAACTGCCGCTGCGCTTCACCGAGGCGATCGACATGTGCGCCATGCGCACCGGAGCTGGCGGCACCGACGACTATCTGGCCGAATGGCGCAAGGCCGACCCGGTTCCGGTCGGCGACGACCTCGAGGCCGAGGTCGAAAGGGCCTTCCACGAGCTCGACACGAAATACGACCGCGAGCGGCTGGTCGCTCTGGTCAAGGCGGGCGGAAAAGAAAATGTCTGAACAGCAACCGGCGGTTACCCAGGCCACTCTGGTCAAGAAGGCAGCGCCGAAATCCGACTACAAGCCGGCCGACGTGTCGCCGCAGCGGCGCGTCCAGCGCTCCTTCGCGGTGAGATTGTGGTCTATCCGGCACTCACGATTGCTCGAATGGTTCTACAGCCGCTTCGCCGACATCTTCCTGCTGCTGCATCCCTTGTGGAAAGGCATCGGCTACGGTCGCGTCGAGGCTCCGGTCAAGTTCGTCGAGAAGCGCGTCAAGGGCTTCATGTTCGACTGTCGCATGTGCGGCCAGTGCGTCTTGTCCTCGACCGGCATGTCCTGCCCGATGAACTGCCCGAAGCAGCTCCGCAACGGCCCGTGCGGCGGCGTGCGCGCCAACGGCAATTGCGAGGTCGAGCCCAACATGCCCTGCGTCTGGGTCAAGGCCTGGGAAGGTTCGCGCAACATGGTGCATGGCGACAAGATCCTCGACGTGCAGAAGCCGGTCGACCAGTCGCTGCGTGAAACCTCCGCCTGGCTGCGCGTGACCGCGCAGGCAGCCGCCGCGCGCCAGCCGGCCGACAATGCAACCAAGACCGGAGCGTCCGCATGACCATCCGCCAGCGCGACGAGAACCCGGCCGGCATCCACCTGCCACTCGATCCCTTGCCCGGCCACACCTCGCGCGGCCGTCTGGAGCGCGTGCTGAGGCGCGGCGAGTTCGCGGTGACCACCGAGCTCAACCCGCCGGACAGCGCCGATCCGGAGGACGTTTACAACCGAGCCAAGATCTTCGACGGCTGGGTCGACGCCATCAACGCCGTCGATGCCTCCGGCGCCAACTGCCACATGTCCTCGGTCGGCATCTGCGCGCTGCTCACCCGCATGGGCTATGCCCCGATCATGCAGATCGCCTGCCGCGACAAGAACCGCATCGCCATCCAGGGCGACGTGCTGGGCGGCGCCGCGATGGGCGTCGCCAACATGCTCTGCCTCACCGGCGACGGTGTGCAGGCCGGCGACCAGCCCGGCGCCAAGCCGGTGTTCGACCTCGATTCCATGTCGCTGCTCGAGACCTGCCGCATCATGCGCGACAACGGCAAGTTCCTTTCGGGCCGCAAGCTGACGACGCCGCCGCAGATCTTCCTCGGCGCCGCCGTCAATCCCTTCGCCCCGCCCTTCGACTTCCGCCCCATCCATCTCGGCAAGAAGATCGCCGCCGGCGCCCAGTTCTTGCAGACGCAGTACTGTTTCGACGTACCGATGTTCAAAACCTTCATGCAGAAAGCGCGTGACCTCGGCCACACCGAGAAGGTTTTCGTCCTGTGCGGCGTCGGGCCGCTGGCCTCGGCCAAGACGGCCAAGTGGATCCGTTCCAACGTGCCGGGCATCCATATCCCCGACGCGATCATCAAGCGGTTGGAAGGCGCCCAGGACCAGAAGAAGGAAGGCAAGCAGCTCTGCATCGACATCATCAACGAGGTGAAGGAAATCCCAGGCGTCGCCGGCGTCCATGTGATGGCCTACCGCCAGGAGGAGTACGTCGCCGAGATCGTCGATGAATCGGGCGTGCTGAAGGGCCGCCAGCCATGGAAGCGCGAAATCCGCCGCGACGACCAGCTGGTCGCCGACCGGCTCGACCACATTCTGCATGACGAGATTACCGAAACCCAGGTGGACATGGTGAAGACCGCGCATTGAAGGACGCGGCCGTCACCATTCGCTTGAACGAAATCAGATAACGATATAAAGAACTCTTTATATCACGACGGAGAGATTGCATGACCCGCACCATCGTCGCGTCCGCGACCAAAGAAATCATCATCGGCTTCGACCAGCCCTTCTGCGTGATCGGCGAGCGCATCAACCCGACGGGCCGCAAGAAGCTCGCCGCCGAAATGGTGGCCGGCAACTTCGAGACCGTCATCAAGGATGCGCTGGAGCAGGCCGCGTGCGGCGCCACCATGCTCGACGTCAATGCCGGCGTCACCGCCGTCGACCCCAACGCCACCGAGCCGGCGCTGCTGGTGCAGACGCTGGAGATCGTGCAGGGCC
>NZ_RZOS01001579.1:0-389 GCF_004022605.1 Mesorhizobium sp. M4B.F.Ca.ET.089.01.1.1 | reverse complement strand
GCACAGCACCGCGCCCGCTTCGGCCCGGATCGAAATCCCGCGCAGGGTCGGTGCGACGTTGCCGGCGTGAGTGAAGGAGACATCGCTGGCGACTAACGCGGCCATCAGAACCAATGCCTCCGGGCACGGCCGAGCACGATGGCGAAGAATGGCGCCCCGACAAGCGAGGTTACGACGCCGAGCGGTAGCTCCTGCGTCGCCACGCTGCGCGCCAGTGTGTCCATGGCAAGCAGGAACAGGCCGCCCGTCAGGGCGCTGACCGGCAAGAGGCGGTCGAAATTGGGACCGACCAGAAAGCGGGCGATGTGGGGGACGACCAGCCCGACCCAGCCAACGATGCCGCTTACGCTGACAGCGAGCGCGGTCAGTACGGTAGCTCCGGCGATGGC
>NZ_RZOS01001578.1:0-389 GCF_004022605.1 Mesorhizobium sp. M4B.F.Ca.ET.089.01.1.1 | reverse complement strand
ATGCCGGTACGCCTCGCGCGACCTGGGCCAAAGTCCGCGAGATCGATGTTGATAAGCTTCGAAAGCAATGCCTCGAGAGGCCTTGACCCGGCCCGCAATACAATCTCGAAAGCGACCCAGCCATCGGTCTGCTCGGTCACCGAGCAGCCGGCGGCGAATTGCTTGAGCTCGGCGGCAAAACCCAGATCGGCGCGGCCTTCATACTCGATCATCCACTGATCCGGCCCGGTCCACAGCGCGGCAACCCCCTGCCCCGCAATCCAGCGGCCTGGTCCTGGCAGAGTGAGCCCGAAGGGCCTAGGCCCAATGGTTCCGCGGCGCAGCGCCAGAGAGGCAAGCGCCAGACCAACGTTCTCCCGAATCTCCAACGCCCCGAACGAAGCGAGGCG
>NZ_RZOS01001577.1:0-389 GCF_004022605.1 Mesorhizobium sp. M4B.F.Ca.ET.089.01.1.1 | reverse complement strand
GATCATCATGATCACCCCGGTCGTCGTCACCGCTCCGACGACCGCTGGGTAGAGATCGTTTAAAGAGAGCTCCCGATAGACGAGGGTGCCGATGAGGAAAGAATAGACGACCGCTATGGCCGAAGCTTCCGTCGCTGTAGCGAAGCCCCCAACGATGGTGACGAGCACGATGAGCGGCATTGCGAGCGCGGGCAGAGCCAACAGCGTGTCGCGTCCGACCTCTCGCGCGTCGAACTTCGTCTCGAGGCGAGGGAAATTGTGGCGCCGGGCGACGATCCAAGTCGTCACCATCATCACGGCGGCGACGAAGAGGCTCGGGAGGATGCCGGCTAAGAGCAGGCCCCCGATGGAGGTGTTGGTGAGCGCGCCGTAGAGGATCAGGATGACGC
>NZ_RZOS01001576.1:0-390 GCF_004022605.1 Mesorhizobium sp. M4B.F.Ca.ET.089.01.1.1 | reverse complement strand
TTTCAATAGAGATGGCTGTCAGTTCGCTGCTGGAATCGGGCATGACATATCGCCCTCCCTTGCGGCGATTAAAACCGAACACTGAGTTTGGCGTTGAAGCCATGCTCCTGCGCGTCCGAGGCAAGCTGACCTTTATAGGTAAGCCCGATGGTTGCCTTGTCGGTAAGGTTGACATCGATACCAGCTTCGAAGACGGCAGCGTTCTTTGCGATTGGCGTTCCCTCCACGGCGAAGGATGAGCCGCCTGTGAAGGCAAGCGCCGTTTCAGGCACCACATCGCCGAACGCATGACGCCAGCCGATACCGCCACGGGCGGTTGTATTGACGGAACCAAGCGGGAAAGCGGTCGAGGCGCGCAGCCCTATCGTGGTGAATGTCGTGTCGCTCGAC
>NZ_RZOS01001575.1:0-390 GCF_004022605.1 Mesorhizobium sp. M4B.F.Ca.ET.089.01.1.1 | reverse complement strand
CAATACGACCCCTCACAGCGTCGACGATTTCAAGTTCACGACCGAGGGCTACACGGGCGGCATGTCAACGGCCAAAATCACCGTCCTCGTTTACACCGATGCCACGCATTATGATCAGGTGACGCTCAACGTGACTTCGGGCCAGGTCATCCAGGTCAGCCAGCTTGACTGGTCGGCTGTCGCGGGTACCGCCAACTATGTAGCCGGCGATGACATCTACGCGGTCAAAGTCCTCAGCGATGCCTCAAATGGCGGCGGGTTCCGCCTGAATGGCGTCGAGGTCGGCTCGCAATCAGAAACGCCGCCGGCAGATCTCGACTTCAACGGCATCAAAGTATCCATTACGGATGGCGACGGCGATGTTGCGACGCAAACCTTCAACGTCCATAT
>NZ_RZOS01001574.1:0-391 GCF_004022605.1 Mesorhizobium sp. M4B.F.Ca.ET.089.01.1.1 | reverse complement strand
GGGCGCCCTTGCTCTAAAGCTCGCCAATCGAATCCCTGGACCCGTTGTGAATGAGCGAACCGGTTAGCCCTTCGGAAATCGAACAGACGGATGACGCGCCCGAGCCGCGCCGCGAACCGATATTCAATCTGCCGCCGGTGGTGCTGGCGGTGATCGGCATCTGCGTCGTCGTCCACCTGATCCGCGTTTACGCGCTCACCGACGATCAGGATTTCGCCCTGCTGGTGCGGGCAGCGTTCATCCCGGTGCGCTATTCCTGCCGCTACGATCTCGATGTCTATGCTTTCACCAGCCCCTTCACCTATGCCTTCCTGCATGGCGGGCTCGCGCATCTCGTGATCAACATGGTGTGGCTGGCCGCTTTCGGCTCGCCGTTGGCGAACCGCTACGG
>NZ_RZOS01001573.1:0-392 GCF_004022605.1 Mesorhizobium sp. M4B.F.Ca.ET.089.01.1.1 | reverse complement strand
CTACCACTATCTGTGCGAGGCGGTCGAAGCGCGTCTCAGCAATGGCTGACCAAGGGAGCGCTGCGACGCATCCCCTCGTGGATCCGGGTCTGTGGATCGAGCGCATCGGCGCCAAGGTCTTCCCGGCCAATACACCGGCGCTGTTTCTCGACCGCGACGGCACCATCAATGTCGATACCGGCTATCCTGACGATCCGGCCGACATCGTGCTGCGCAACGACATCGCGCCGGCCATCGTCGCCGCAAACGGCGCCAACATCCCCGTCGTGGTGGTCACCAACCAGTCCGGCATCGCGCGCGGCTATTTTGGCTGGGATGAGTTCGCTTTGGTCAACGGCCGCGTGCTCGAGCTTTTGGCCGACAGCGGCGCTTGCGTCGACATGGTGCTGGCC
>NZ_RZOS01001572.1:0-393 GCF_004022605.1 Mesorhizobium sp. M4B.F.Ca.ET.089.01.1.1 | reverse complement strand
GTCGACACATGGTCCGCACCAAGTCGCCCAAAATTCAACGAGGTAGACCTTGCCGGGCCGAAAGTTCGTGAGGGGCTCGCCACGCAGCCAGTTCTCCACTTTGATCGGAGGAGCCGGGGATCCCATACGCAGTTCCATGTTCGTATCCAAAGTTATCACACACCTTTCGTGTCTTTTGTCGCGAGTTGGTTTCTCTGTAGAATCGGAAGACGGATCTCGAGGCAATCGCTCCTCTGGCTTGCTTCAGCGAAGCTCTCACAGTGTTGCCGCCCATCAAGCAGCAATGGGCGTGCCAACCCCCTCAGCTCCGGTAAGCGGCGGGGAATGCTTTGAAAATTCTCCACGAGCCCAAACACGGCCGATTGTCGTGGACCTGACATGTCTTCTGCCGCT
>NZ_RZOS01001571.1:0-394 GCF_004022605.1 Mesorhizobium sp. M4B.F.Ca.ET.089.01.1.1 | reverse complement strand
GGCATGAAATCCGCCGCTTCCATCGCCACCCCCGCCGCAGAGACTGTGCCTCGTGCGGCCATGATAGCGGCTTTTGCGTAAAAGTCGTCAGGCCTCGGCCGGCTCGCTGAAGATCGCCTTCAGCCGGCCCTCGACCTTGCCGCGCAGTCGGCCCTTGAGCGCTTCGACAGGGACCAGCCGCTCATGGCCGCGGACGCGCTGCCGCATGAAGGGATGCAGCCGGTAGCCCGCTATGGCGCCGCGCGCGCCGAGGTCGGCGCCGACATCGACGACGAGGATGGAGCCGATGCGGCCCGGCCATGGCTGGCGGGCAAAGGCCGTGCCGAGAAAATCGCCGAGCCCGTAGGCGACAAGCGTCTTACCGATCCGCTCCATCCGCTGCACGACATGGGCA
>NZ_RZOS01001570.1:0-394 GCF_004022605.1 Mesorhizobium sp. M4B.F.Ca.ET.089.01.1.1 | reverse complement strand
GCAAGGCTTCGAGCGGATCGCCGAGGCCGGCGCCGTGAACGGCAGGCGCCCGATCGACCGCTTCAGCCTTGCGCGCCATCATCGCCGCGTCGGCGCCCGATCCGGGCCCGACCCAATCGATAACAGCGCCGCCGAACAGCGCGGCGCATAGAGCGGCGGCGACGGTGGAATTGCCGACGCCGAGATCGCCGAGGCAAAGGAGATCGGCGCCGCCGGCGACCGCTTCCATGCCGAAGGCCATGGTGGCGGCGCAGCCGCGTTCGTCGAGCGCGGCTTCCTCGGTGATGTCTCCGGTCGCAACATCCAGCGCCAGGTCGAAGACCTTGAGGCCGAGGTCGTTGGCGATGCAGACCTGGTTGATCGCCGCTCCCCCGGCCGCGCACAGTTCCACCGC
>NZ_RZOS01000156.1:0-12147 GCF_004022605.1 Mesorhizobium sp. M4B.F.Ca.ET.089.01.1.1 | reverse complement strand
CACCAAGAAGCTGTTCACCGACATTCTGTGTGTCCCCGAATTCAGCGACATCGAATTCGCGCTGACCGACGTCAGCGAGCACAATCTCGGCATGATCAAGGCTATCCTCGACAGGATCGTGGAAGCGAACAGGTTGCCGACCAAGGTGACGGCAACGACCGACCGGCGCAAGGCGATCGAGGGCGCGCGCTACATTATCAGCTGCGTGCGCGTCGGCGGCCTGGAGGCCTATGCCGACGACATCCGCATTCCGCTTAAATATGGCATCGACCAGTGCGTCGGCGACACGATCTGCGCCGGCGGCATCCTTTACGGCCAGCGCAACATCCCGGTGATCCTCGATTTCTGTAAGGACATAAGCGAGGTGGCCGACACGAACGCCAAATTCCTCAACTATGCCAATCCGATGGCGATGAACACCTGGGCCGCGATCGAGTATGGCAAGGTCGACACGGTCGGGCTCTGCCACGGCGTGCAGCACGGCGCCGAGCAGATTGCCGAGGTGCTGGGAGCGAAATCGTCCGGGGAACTCGACTATGTCTGTTCTGGCATCAACCACCAGACCTGGTTCATCGAATTGCGCCTCAACGGCCGCCCGATCGGCAAGGACGAACTGGTCGCCGCCTTCGAGGCGCACCCCGTCTATTCGAAGCAGGAAAAGCTGCGCATCGACGTGCTGAAGCGCTTCGGCGTCTATTCGACCGAAAGCAACGGGCATCTTTCCGAGTATCTGCCCTGGTACCGCAAGCGCCCCGACGAGATCACGCGCTGGATCGACATGTCCGACTGGATCCACGGCGAGACTGGCGGCTACCTGCGCTACTCGACCGAGACCCGCAACTGGTTCGAAACGGAATATCCGCAATTCCTTGAAGCGGCGTCGAAGCCGATCGACCCGGCCAAGCGCTCCAACGAGCATGCCAGCCACATCCTCGAGGCGCTGGAGACGAACCGCGTCTATCGCGGCCACTTCAACGTCAAGAACAACGGCGTGATCACCAACCTGCCGCAGGACGCCATCATCGAGTCGCCCGGCTTCGTCGATCGGTTCGGCATCAACATGGCCGCCGGCATCACGTTGCCGGAGGCCTGCGCCGCCACCTGCATCTCCTCGATCAACGTCCAGCGCATGTCGGTGCATGCCGCGATATCAGGCGACATCGACCTCTTGAAGCTCGCCGTACTGCATGACCCGCTGGTCGGCGCGGTTTCGACGCCGGAGGAGGTCTGGCAGATGGTGGACGAGATGGTCGTCGCCCAGGCCGCCTGGCTGCCGCAATATGCCCATGCGGTTCCGGCAGCAAAGGAGCGGCTTTCGAAATCCAAGGTCAAGACCCGCGAATGGGCCGGTGCCGCGCGCCGCAGTGTGCGCTCGATCGAGGAATTGCGCGCCGAGAAGGCGGCACTGAAACAGGCCGGCTGAGACAGTCAGGCACCAACGCGGATCCGCCGCAAGGCGGTCCGCCAATTCAGCCGCACTGCATAGAAGGCGGGCAGCAGACGTCCAACACCTGGGAGGAGACTATGAGGAACTTACACAGACTTGGCATAGCGGCGGGACTGGCGCTGAGCGTTTCAATCCCCGCGCTCAATGCTTTCGCTTCCGAACCGACGATCCCACCGGAGCCGGCAACGTTCCCGGCCGAGGGCAAGATCAAGTATGTGGCGCGCGACTCCATCCTGGAGTTCAAGGCGCTGCCGGAATATCACGAGCCTGACTGGGTCACCGAGAAATTCGTCAAGACCGGCAAGCTGCCGCCGCTGAAAGACAGGCTGCCGAAGGAGCCACTGGTCTTCAAGACGGGCAACATGCCTGATGGCATCGGCGTCTACGGCGACACCATGCGCCATGTCATCGGCGGCAGGCCGGAAGGCTGGAACTACGGCGCCGGCCAGACGCAAGGCTGGGGCGGCATCGATATCGGCCTTTCAGAATGCCTGACGCGTACCGCGCCGCTGTTCCAGGTCGAGGCCAAGGACACCGAGCCGCTGCCCAACCTCGCCAAGGGCTGGGAGTGGTCGAAGGACGGCCACAAGCTGACCATGCACCTGGTCGAAGGCGCCAAATGGTCGGACGGCGCGCCCTTCAACGCCGACGACATCATGTTCTACTGGGACGACGAAGTCGTCGATCCGAACGTCTCGCCGCTCAATGGCGCGACGCCGGAAACCTTCGGCGTCGGCACGACGCTGAAGAAAATCGACGATTACACCGTCGAATGGACCTTCAAGGAAGCCTTCCCGAGACAATATCTCTACGCCATGGCCTACGGCACGTTCTGCCCCGGCCCGTCGCACATTCTGAAGCCGCAGCATCCGAAATATTCGAAGAACACCTACGACCAGTTCAAGAACGCCTTCCCGCCGGAATACATGAACATGCCGGTGATGGGCGCCTGGGTGCCGGTCGAGTACCGGCCTGACGACATCATCGTCATGCGCCGCAACCCCTACTATTGGAAGGTCGACGAGAAGGGCAACCAGCTGCCTTACCTCAACGAACTGCAATACAAGCTCTCGACCTGGGCCGACCGCGACGTCCAGGCGGTGGCGGGCTCGGGCGACTTCTCGAACCTGGAACAGCCGGAAAACTTCGTCGCCTCGCTGAAACGCGCGGCGGAAAAGGACGCGCCCGCCAGGCTTGCCTTCGGACCGCGGCTCATCGGCTACAATCTGCGCATGAACTTTTCCGCCAATGGCTGGGGCAATCCCGACGAGCGCGGCCAGGCCATCCGCGAGCTGAACCGCAACGAGGACTTCCGCAAGGCCGTCACCATGGCGTTCGACCGCAAGGCGCTCGGAGACTCGCTGGTCAAGGGGCCGTTCACCGCCATCTACGCCGGCGGTTTCTCATCCGGCACCAGCTTCTACGACCGCAAGTCGACCGTCTATTATCCCTTCGACCTCGAGGGCGCCAAGGCCGAGCTCGCCAAGGCTGGCCTCAAGGACACCGACGGCGATGGCATCGTGAACTTCCCGGCCGGCACCGCCGGCGGCAAGGACGTCGAGATCGTGATGCTGGTCAACAATGACTACACCACCGACAAGAGCCTTGCCGAAGGCGTCGTCGCCCAGATGGAAAAGCTGGGGCTCCGGGTCGTGCTCAACGGCCTCAACGGTACCCAGCGCGACGCCTCGCAATATTCCGGCCGCTTCGACTGGCTGATCAGGCGCAACGACCAGGAACTGACCTCCGTCGTGCAGAACACCGAGCAGCTTGCGCCGGTCGGCCCCAAGACCAGTTGGAACCACCGGGCACCGGAAAGCGGCGAAGTCGACCTGATGCCGTTCGAGAAGGATCTCGTCGACATCGTCAACAAGTTCGTCTCGACGCAGGACAACGACCAGCGCGCCGGCCTGATGAGAGACTTCCAGAAGATCTCGACGGAGCACGTCTACAATGTCGGCCTGACGGAATATCCCGGCGCGCTGATCATCAACAAGCGCTTCTCGAACATTCCGCAAGGCACGCCGATCTTCATGTTCAACTGGGCCGAGGATTCGATCGTCCGCGAACGGGTCTTTGTCGCGGCCGACAAACAAGCCAAGTACGAATTGTTCCCCGACGAGCTTCCCGGCAAACCCGGAGACAAGGGGCCGATGAACTAAGGTTTACCTCCCTGACGAAGAGAACTCCGGCCGCGCCGCTGGCGCGGCCGGACAAAGCAAACCCTCCGGACAGGCCCTGAGCGGGCGCAACCGGCGAGACAAGGAAACGGGCCGTTCGATGTTGCGATTCCTGCTCACGCGCATAGCGTCGGCGATCCCGGTCCTCGCCATCCTGAGCCTGGTCACCTTTGCCATCATCCAGGCGCCGCCGGGTGACTATGCCGACTACATCCGTTCGCAGCTGATCAACCAGGGCGGCGCGTCTTTCGCCCAGGCCGACGCGCAGGCCAAGGCCTATCGGATCGAGCACGGCCTGGATAAGCCGCTGCCCGTCCAGTATCTCAACTGGATCGGCGGCATCGTCACGCGCGGCGATTTCGGCTACAGCCTCTACTACAACAAGCCGGTTGCCGATGTGGTGGGCGAGCGCCTGCCGCGCACGCTGCTTCTGGCACTGGTCTGCCACCTGCTCGCTTCCGTCCTCGGCATCACGTTCGGCATATGGGCGGCGACCCGGCAGTATTCCTGGATCGACTCCACACTTTCGGCCATCTCCTTCCTCGGCATGACGGTGCCGCGCTTCCTGATGGCGCTGATCATCGTCTACCTGCTGGTCTTCCAGTTCAACGTGTCGGAGATCGGCAGCTTCTTCTCGCCGCAATATGGCGGCGCGCCCTGGTCGTGGGCAAAGTTCGTCGACCTCGTCAAGCATGTCTGGCCGGTGGTGGCGATCGCGACCTTCGGCGGGCTCGCCTACAACATGCGCGTCATGCGCGGCAATCTGCTCGACACGCTGAACGCCCAATATGTCGAGACGGCCAAGGCGAAGGGGCTGACCGGCGGCGCCGTGGTCCTGCGTCATGCCGTGCCCAACGCACTGCACCCGCTGGTCATGTACCAGGGCGTGGTGCTGCCCTACATGCTGACCGGCGAGATCGAGACGGCGATCATCTTCGCGCTGCCGACCGTCGGCCCGGCGATCGTCGGCTCCATGGCGGTAGGCGATGTCTATGTCACCGCCACGTTCATGATGGTGCTGTCGGCGACGCTGATCGTCGGCAACATCATCGCCGACATGCTGCTCGTCCTGCTCGATCCCCGCATCCGCCAGTTCGGAGAGAACTAGATGCTGGCGCGCGACACATCTCTGCCACCGCCGCCCGCCGAGGGAGCCGTCGAGAAACCCGCGCGCGGCAATGAGAGCTACATCGCGCTGGTCTGGCGGCGGCTGAAGCGTTCGTGGACCGGGATGGCCGGGCTCTGGCTCGTCGTGCTGCTGCTCCTGATGGCCGTGTTCGCGGAATTCCTGGCGCCGATGGACCCGAAGGCAACCGATATCGCCTTCGCGCCGCCCCAACTGCCAAGCTTCCACGACAAGGACGGCAACTTCGTCGCGCGGCCGAGGGTGTATGCGCTTGCCGATTCGGCCGATCTCGATCCGGTCACCTTCCAGCCAATCGTCGGCCCCGACTACGAACACCCAAGGCTGCTTGGGTTCTTCGTCGAGGGCTCGCCCTATAGGCTGTTCGGGCTCATTCCGGCAGACCGGCATTTCTTCGGCTCGATGGATGGCCAGCCGGTGCATTTCCTCGGCACCGACAAGTTCGGTCGCGACGTGCTGTCGCGGGCCATCCACGGCTCGCGCGTCTCGCTGATGATCGCGCTGACGGTCGTCTTCATCATCACCATGATCGGCACCACGGTCGGCATGGTCTCCGGCTATTTCGGCGGCAGGTTCGACGTGTGGGTGCAACGTTTCGTCGAACTGGTGCTCGCTTTCCCGCAACTGCCGCTCTACCTGGCGCTGACGACGCTGATCCCGGTCACCGCGCCGACCAACGTTTTCCTCGCCTTTGTCATCATCGTCATGTCGGCGCTCGGCTGGGCGCAGATGTCCCGCGAGGTGCGCGGCAAGACCCTGGCGCTGGCGCGGGTCGACTATGTGCGCGCCGCCATGGCGGTCGGCGCCACAGACCGGCGCATCATCATGCAGCACATCCTCCCCAACGTGATGAGCCATGTGATCGTCGCCGTGACGCTGGCGATCCCGACAGTGGTGCTCTTGGAATCCTTCCTCGGCTTCCTGGGCTTCGCGGTGAAGCCGCCGCTGATCTCATGGGGCCTGATGCTGCAGGACACGGCGACCTATTCGGTCATCGGCACCTATCCATGGATCCTGTCGCCGGTCGGCTTCGTGCTGATCACCGTCTTTGCCTTCAACGCGCTGGGCGACGGCCTGCGCGATGCCGTAGACCCCTATTGAGGTGGCCGGGATGACCCTCGCACTCGCCGAGCCCTTCGCGCCAGCCTTCCGCCACGACCATGACGGACGCGCGGACCAACCAATCATCGACGCCCGCAACATCGAGGTGGCCTTCAAGGTCGAACACGGCGTCGTCGAAGCCGTCAAGGACGTCTCGTTCCAGCTCTATCGCGGTGAAACGATCGCCATCGTCGGCGAGTCCGGCTCCGGCAAGTCGGTGACGGCGCGCACCGTCATGGGGCTGCTGTCGCGGCGGGCCACGGTATCGCCGAGGTCGAGCGTTTCTTACGATGGGCAGAACATCCTGAAACTCCCCGAGCACGCCCGGCGCAAGCTGCGCGGCAACCGCATCTCGATGATCTTCCAAGAGCCGATGAGCTCGCTCAACCCGATCTACACGGTCGGCAGCCAGATCGTCGAGGCAATCAGGGTGCATCGCAAGGTAGGCCGCAGGGAGGCCTGGGCGCGAGCGCTCGAACTGTTGCGGCATGTCCAGATTCCTGAGCCGGAGGCGCGGCTGAAGCAGTACCCGCACCAGCTCTCCGGCGGGCAGCGTCAGCGTGTGATGATCGCCATGGCTTTGGCCAACGATCCCGACGTGCTGATCGCAGACGAGCCGACGACGGCGCTCGACGTCACGGTCCAGGCACAAATCCTCAACCTGATCCGCAATCTGCAGAAGGAACTGCGGATGGCGGTGATCCTGATCACCCACGACCTCACGGTGGTGCGCAAGTTCTCCGACTACGTCTATGTGATGCAGCATGGCGAGATGCGCGAGCACAATGTCACCGAACGGCTCTTCGCCGATCCGCAGCACCCCTATACGCAGCGCCTGCTCGCCTCCGAGCCGCGCGGGCGACCGCAACCGCTGCCGGAGGGCTGCGGCACCATTCTCGAAGCGAACGGCGTACGCGTCTGCTTCATGCTGCGCCATGGCAGCTTCCTGAAACCGGACTGGCGCGAACTGGTCGCCGTCGACGACCTCGACCTCAAGCTTTGCCGCCACGAGACGCTGGGGCTGGTTGGCGAATCCGGCTCCGGCAAGACCACCTTCGGCCAGGCCCTGCTCAGATTGCTCGATCCGAAACGCGGCGAGATTCGTTTCGACGGCCAGCCGATCCATGGCCTGTCGCGCAACGAAATGCGGCCGCTGCGCTCACGCATGCAGATCGTCTTCCAGGATCCTTTTTCCTCGCTCAATCCTCGCATGACGATCGGGCAGATCATCGAGGAAGGGCTGGTCGTCAACAGCATCGGCGCGACACGGCCCGAGCGGGTCGAACGGGTTCGCGAGGCGCTGGTCAGCGCCGGCATGCCGGGCGACATCCTTTCGCGGTTCCCGCATGAATTCTCCGGCGGCCAGCGGCAGCGCATCGCGATCGCCCGGCCGATCGCGCTGGAGCCCGAATTCATCCTGCTCGACGAACCGACATCGGCGCTCGACCTCTCCGTCCAGGCGCAGATCATCGACCTGTTGCGAAAGCTGCAGGACGAGCGCGGCCTGAGCTATCTCTTCATCTCGCACGACCTCAAGGTGGTGCGCGCGCTGTGCCACCGTGTCATCGTCATGCAGCACGGCAAGGTCGTCGAGCAGGGACCTGTCGACGAGGTGCTCACCAATCCCAAGACCGCCTACACCGAACGGCTCGTCCGAGCCGCTTTCGATGTGGCGTAGACAAAGTGCCGGAGGTTTCAGTGGCAAGACATCCCAAGATCACGTTCATAGGTGCCGGTTCGACAGTGTTCATGAAGAACATCGTCGGCGACGTGCTGCAGCGCCCGGCGCTGTCCGGCGCGACGATCGCGCTGATGGACATCAATCCGCAGCGGCTGGAAGAGAGCGCCGTCGTGGTCAACAAGCTGATCGCGACGCTCGGCGTCAAGGCGAAGGCCGAGACCTATTCCGACCGGCGCAAGGCGCTTGCCGGGGCTGATTTCGTCGTCGTCGCCTTCCAGATCGGCGGCTACGAACCCTGCACCGTCACCGACTTCGAGGTGCCAAGGAAATACGGCCTGCGCCAGACCATCGCCGACACGCTGGGCGTTGGCGGCATCATGCGGGGCCTGCGGACCGTGCCGCATCTGTGGAAGATCTGCGAGGACATGCTCGCGGTCTGCCCCGAGGCGATCATGCTGCAGTACGTCAACCCGATGGCGATCAACACCTGGGCGATATCGGAAAAATATCCCGCCGTCAGGCAGGTCGGCCTCTGCCACTCGGTGCAGGGCACGGCGATGGAGCTGGCGCACGACCTCGACCTTCCCTACGAGGAGATCCGCTATCGCTCGGCCGGCATCAACCACATGGCCTTCTATCTGAAGTTCGAGCATCGCCAGCCGGACGGTTCCTACCGCGACCTCTATCCCGATCTCGTGCGCGCCTATCGCGAAGGCCGCGCGCCGAAGCCCGGCTGGAACCCGCGCTGCCCCAACAAGGTGCGCTACGAGATGCTGACGCGGCTAGGCTACTTCGTCACCGAAAGCTCGGAGCATTTCGCCGAATACACGCCCTATTTCATCAAGGATGGCCGCCCCGACCTGATCGAGAAGTTCGGCATCCCGCTCGACGAGTATCCGAAGCGCTGCATCGAACAGATCGAGCGCTGGAAGGGGCAGGCCGAAGCCTACCGCTCGGCCGACCGGATCGAGGTCGAGCAGTCGAAGGAGTACGCCTCCTCGATCATGAACTCGGTCTGGACCGGCGAGCCCTCGGTGATCTACGGCAATGTCCGCAACAATGGCTGCATCACCTCGCTGCCCTTCGATTGCGCCGCCGAAGTGCCATGCCTGGTCGACGCCTCCGGCATCCAGCCGACCTATATCGGCGACCTGCCGCCCCAGCTGACTGCACTGATCCGCACCAACATCAACGTGCAGGAGCTGACGGTGCGGGCGCTGATGACGGAAAACCGCGAGCACATCTACCACGCGGCGATGATGGATCCGCACACCGCGGCCGAACTCGACCTCGACCAGATCTGGTCGCTTGTCGACGATCTGCTTGCCGCTCACGGCGACTGGCTGCCGGCCTGGGCGCGGGCGGATCGCAAGACACAGGCCGCCTGATCGCGCTGGCGGCAGGGATTAGGATCAGGCGCCGGCCTTTTCGCGCGCCACGGCCTGCCAGCCGATATCGCGGCGGCAAAAGCCCTGCGGCCAGTCGATGCGATCGAGCGCGGCATAGGCGCGTTGCTGCGCCTCGCCGACGGTGGCGCCGGTCGCCGTGACATTGAGCACGCGGCCGCCATTGGCGACCAGCGCGCCGCCGTTGATGGCGGTGCCGGCATGGAAGATTTCGGCGCCGTCGCTGGCGGCCTCCTCGAGACCGCGAATGACCGAACCCTTTTCCGGGGTGCCGGGATAGCCCCTCGCCGCCATCACCACGGTCAGCGCCGCCTCGTCGCGCCAGCGGATCGAGGTATGCGCGAGCTGACCGTCGACGGCGGCGTTGAGCAGCACCAGGAGATCGTCCTTCAACCGCATCATCAGCACCTGGCATTCGGGATCGCCGAAGCGGGTGTTGTATTCGATCAGCTTCGGCCCCTTATCGGTGATCATCAATCCGGCGAAGAGGATGCCGGCGAACGGCGCGCCGAGTTCGGCCATGCCGCGCATGGTCGGCTCGATGATCTCGCGCATAGTGCGCTCGACCATTTCCGGCGTCATCACCGGCGCCGGCGAATAGGCGCCCATGCCGCCGGTGTTGGGGCCGACGTCGCCGTCGCCGACGCGCTTGTGGTCCTGCGCGGTGCCGAAGGGCAGTGCCGTCGTGCCATCGCACAGGCAGAAGAAGCTTGCCTCCTCGCCGGTCAGAAATTCCTCGACCACCACCTCGGCGCCTGCGGCGCCAAAGGCGCCGTCGAAACAGGCATCGAGCGCGGCGATCGCCTCGTCCAAGGTCATGGCGATGGTGACACCCTTGCCGGCGGCGAGCCCATCGGCCTTGATGACGATCGGCGCGCCGACCTTCTCGACATAGGCCTTCGCCGAGGCGAGGTCGGCGAAGCGGCCGTAGGCGGCGGTCGGAATATCGTATTTGGCGCAGAGGTCCTTGGTGAAGCCTTTCGAGCCTTCGAGCCGCGCCGCCCGCTTCGACGGGCCGAAGACGCGGATGCCCTCGCCGCGCAGATCGTCGGCGACGCCGGCGACCAGCGGGCCTTCAGGTCCGACGACGACGAGGTCGATCGCGTTGTCCTTGCAGAAGGCGGCAACGGCGGCGTGGTCGGCGATGTCGAGCTTGACCAGTTCGGCGTCGCGGCCAATGCCCGGATTGCCGGGGGCGGCATAGAGTCTGGTCAGAAGCGGCGAGGCCGCGATCTTCCAGGCCAGGGCATGTTCGCGGCCGCCGGAGCCAATCACCAAAACGCGCATGCCGATATCCCCAGTCATCCACGACAGGACCTCCCGCTATTGCCCCAGGGCCGGCGGGTCAAGGCGTTTGGCTTGCTCGATGCCGGTTGCGCACGGGAACGTCGCGCGGAGGATGCGACGCTTCACGCCCATGGGCGGCTCACCCCGGCGCGGTCAGCTCTGGAAAACCACCGGGAACCAGTCCTCGCGCAATTTCTGGCCGGGCTGCATGCCGTGGCCGGGATAGGGCGGCGAGGTGCGGCCCGGCCGCTCGACATAGTGAGCGTCGTCGCCGACCCAGCGCAGCGACAGCGCACGCCGCCGGGCCGAGGTCAGGTTGCCGCGCGCGCCATGCGCCGTCCGGAAGTCGAACAGGATGGCGTCGCCCGGCTCCATCTCCCATTCGAGCACTTTCATCGACGGGTCGTTGTCTGGATCGGGCACCGGCAGGTAGTCGCCGTCGTCCGCATAGAAATTGCTGTCGTTCAGCCAGCGCACCGGCAGCACCATCTTTTCCCATTTGTGCGAGCCGGCGATCAACCTGAGCGTCGCTTCCTTCACCGGATCGATCGGGATCCAGAAGCTCACCGTCTGGCTGCCTTCTACGAAATAATAGGGAATGTCCTGATGCCAGGGCGTCGGCTTCTGCGTGCCGGGCTCCTTGACCAGAACATGGTCGTGGAAGAACTGCGCGCTGCGCGACTGCATGACGGCGGCCGCCAGCTCGGCCGCCGGCGATTCCCTGACGATCCTGACGAATTCAGGGATGCGCTCCCAGTTGCAGTAGTCGTCGAAGAAGCTGCCCTTGCCATTGGCGATGTCGGAAGCGGCGGCGCTGCGGTTCTCGATGTTGCGCTCGATGCCATCCGCGATGACATCGACCCAAGCCTTGAAGGCGCCGCGGATGCAGACCGCGCCATCGCGCTGGTAGTCGGCAATTGTCGCGGCGTCGATTTTCGGGCTGGCCATCGTGCTCTCCTGCTGTTCGATTATCGACTATCGCAAGAGCGTCACATCACGTAAAATAATAACTTGTCATCTCGCTTATAGTTTTGACCTATGAAGTTCACGCTCGCCCAATTGCGCTATGTCGTTGCCGTGGCCCGCTATGGCAGCGTGACCATGGCGGCCCAGGCGCTGAATGTGTCGCAGCCTTCGATTTCGGTGGCGATCGACCATGTGGAGGACGCGTTCGGCCAAAAACTGTTCGTGCGCCAGCGGGGAAGCGGCGTCGCGCTGACTTCGTTCGGTCGCAAGGCCGTCGCCAAGGCCAGGCAAGTGCTGGCCGAGGCGGACGAGCTGGCCGCGCTCGGATCGCGCGAAGCCGAAGTCGGCGGCGAGCTGGTGCTCGGCTGCTTCGAGGATCTGGCAGCCTATTTCGCGCCGGCGCTGATGCGCGCCTTCGCCGAGCGCTGCCCGGCCGTCACAGTCGTCATACGAGACGAAACCTTCGAGACGCTGGGGCGGCGGCTTGCCGATTCGGCCGTCGATCTTGGCCTCACCTACGATCTCGGCCTGCCGGCGCATTTCAAGCGCGTCCTGCTGTACGAACTTCGGCCGCATGCGCTGCTGCCGGCCGGCCATGCGCTGGCGGACCAGCGGACCGTCGGCCTGGTCGAGCTCGCGGCGCATCCGCTGATCATGACCGACCAGCCGCACAGCTGGCAGCACATGCTCGACCTCTTTCTCAGCCGTGGCCTGACGCCTGTTGCCCAATCGACGACGAGCTCGTTCGAGCTGCAGCGCAGCATGGTCGCCAATGGCTTCGGCGTCGCCGTCAGCTACACCAGGCCGCATGGCGATTTGAGCTATGACGGCCTGCCGCTGGTCTGCAAGGCGCTCGCCGATCCGCTGCCGATGCAGCGCATCATCCTCGCCCATGACACGCGCCAGCGCCTGTCGAAGGCGGCGCTGGCCTTCAT
>NZ_RZOS01001569.1:0-394 GCF_004022605.1 Mesorhizobium sp. M4B.F.Ca.ET.089.01.1.1 | reverse complement strand
GCTATGTGGTGAGCGGCCATGTGCCGGTCGGCACGGTCAACAAGCTCTTGACCGAGCGGCCCGACATCAAAGGGCATGACGCTGCCCGGCATGCCGATGGGCTCCCCCGGCATGAGTGGCACGAAGGAAGCGCCCTTCGAGATTCTCGAAATCCGGAAGTCTGACGGGACCGGCGGCGTCTACGCCACGGAATAGGAGGCTTCGATGATGGAATGCATGAGCGGCATGATGATGTTCGGCATGGGCCTGGTGTGGCTGCTTGTCGTCGTCGTGCTCGTCCTCGGGACGGCCGCGCTGATCAAGTACCTGTTCTCCAGCGGCGGCAAAGGAGAAGGGCGTCGGTCCTCTTATCGATGCGTGGCCGCGGCAGGCCTCGGATTGGTCTGGACATTGC
>NZ_RZOS01001568.1:0-394 GCF_004022605.1 Mesorhizobium sp. M4B.F.Ca.ET.089.01.1.1 | reverse complement strand
CCTTTGGTGGTGAGGGCCTGCCAGTCATCGAAAAGGAAATGAGTGCGATCCACGATGATCGGAAACGTAATTGCCGCCGTTAACAAGCTGGAAGCGCCCGCTACAATCAGCAACCGCCTCATATTCGCTCGAGTGAACCTATGGCGATTGACTACAAGGATGGCGACAGCGGCAATCAATAAAGCCACCCAAACCATACGCGAGCCCGAGTAGATAGTCGCCACGACCCCGGCGAGTGCGGCGACAGTCAATGGCTTCCAGGCTTTCTCTATTCCCGACAGAGCGCCCGAAAGGCACATCATCACGGCGAGACAGGTGACAGTCGCAAAAACGATCGGATTTCCAGCCCCCCCTTCTGCCCTGAGCATCCCAATCCAGTAATATTGGACCTGTC
>NZ_RZOS01001567.1:0-394 GCF_004022605.1 Mesorhizobium sp. M4B.F.Ca.ET.089.01.1.1 | reverse complement strand
GTGCTTGGCGGCTTCATCACCACCTATCTCTCCTGGCACTGGAATTTCTTCATCAACATCCCGCTCGGCCTGGCCGGCCTGCTGCTGGTCGCCCGCTTCGTTCCGGGCGACCGCGAAGCCGAGCACAGGCCGCTCGACTGGCCGGGGTTCGTGCTCACCTCGCTCGGGCTCGCCGCGATGCTCTACGGGCTGGAGCGCATCGCGCATCCTGAGGACGGCGTCTTGCCGACCGTGGCGCTGATTGCCGCCGGCGTGCTGGTCGGCTGGCTGGCGGTGCGGCACCTCGCGCGCACGCCGCATCCGCTGCTCGACCTCAAGGCGTTCAAGGTCCTGACCTTCGCCATCTCGACGCTGTCGGCCGGAACGATTTTCCGAGTGTCGATCAATGCCACCC
>NZ_RZOS01001566.1:0-395 GCF_004022605.1 Mesorhizobium sp. M4B.F.Ca.ET.089.01.1.1 | reverse complement strand
CTCCAATACAGTCGAGCGCTCCATTCGTCCGATCGCGCTCAATCGGAAGAACGCCCTCTTTGCAGGCTCCGATGGCGGCGCCGAACACTGGGCAGTCGTCGCCTCGCTGATCGAAACCTGCAAACTCAACGGCGTCGAGCCCCTCGGCTATCTCGCCGATGTCCTCACCAGGATCGTCAATGGCCACCCGAACAGCCAGATCGACGACCTGCTGCCCTGGGCCTACATCCCGGCTCCCGAACTCAGGGCCGTGGCCTGAGAACAGCGCTTACGACTGAACCGTCTGCGCTCGTGTTGCGTTTTACGGCGCAAGCATGAGGCACCCTTGCAGGCGTCAATTGCAAAAGCGCCATCTTAGAAAATTATACTACAAAATGCGTCGTTTCAGTCCCGGC
>NZ_RZOS01001565.1:0-395 GCF_004022605.1 Mesorhizobium sp. M4B.F.Ca.ET.089.01.1.1 | reverse complement strand
CTCAAGGCCGAGGGCTGCGGCCCCCGCGTGGCCGCCTGACCGTCCCCAGAGAAGGCATAAGAGAAGGCAACTCGATGATCTCAGCTTCGACCAAACGCACCACGCTGACCGCCGTCATGCTGCTGGCAGCGGCGATGCCCGCCTATGCCCATGTCGGCGTCGGCACGACCTCGTCCTTCACCGCCGGCTTCATGCATCCGCTGTCCGGCCTCGACCACATGACCGCGATGGTCGCGGTCGGGCTCTGGGCGGCGCTCAAGGGTGGCAAGGCGATATGGGCATGGCCGCTGGCCTTCGTCGGCGTCATGCTGGCGGGCGGCGCGCTCGGCATGCTGCATGTGCCGGTACCCTTCGTCGAGCCGGGCATTCTTGCCTCTGTCGTGGCGCTTGGCCTG
>NZ_RZOS01001564.1:0-395 GCF_004022605.1 Mesorhizobium sp. M4B.F.Ca.ET.089.01.1.1 | reverse complement strand
GGTCCGCCAAGGTCAATAGTCCTCAATTCTCTCCGGGCCGGATCCACTTCTAAGCATCATTGCGGAAAAGCTGCGGCCTAATAGGTCGTATTTCAACCCCCTGTGATGGTGGCTATCCCATAGGTCATAATGCTCATTGGGGTCCTCTTTATGATCGAACA
Source organism: Mesorhizobium sp. M4B.F.Ca.ET.089.01.1.1 (assembly GCF_004022605.1). Taxonomy (NCBI): domain Bacteria; kingdom Pseudomonadati; phylum Pseudomonadota; class Alphaproteobacteria; order Hyphomicrobiales; family Phyllobacteriaceae; genus Mesorhizobium; species Mesorhizobium sp. M4B.F.Ca.ET.089.01.1.1. The sequence continues at coordinate 234 of NZ_RZOS01001564.1, read as the reverse complement.
GCTCTCCTATTCCAACATCGTGATATACATTTAGTTTGTGACGTCCATCATAGTACATCGATGCGCGAGACCCTCGGCTGCCGCGGAACCTGAGGGAGTTGTGATACTCACTGACAACGTATGGCTTATGGCAATCCAGTGAAGTGTTCCCAAGCAGCATCTGGTCGAGTGACAGCCCCTGCATGGCCTTTGGGACCTCAAGCCCCGATAACGAGAGCAATGTGGGCGCAATAT
>NZ_RZOS01001563.1:0-396 GCF_004022605.1 Mesorhizobium sp. M4B.F.Ca.ET.089.01.1.1 | reverse complement strand
AGCTGCAACTACAGGGGCCATCCCTGGGATGGTCATTATGCCAAGACCCGTCAAAAGAGCCCCGGCTCCCCCGATAGCCGCTCTGGATTATCAGGCAGCGTGTTTGCCGGCACCCAATGAACGCGATGGAGAGAAAAATGAAAATCCCCACGGGAACGGCGAATTGGATGCGTTCGGAGTCTCCTCGGCCGATATCAGTCTCTTACGCGGCAGACGACGACAACGCTGCACTCAAGACATTCGCCCAAGAAACGCTCCCCACGCTGAAAATGCAAAAGGAGATGATCGACATTCCGCGGCTGGGGCGGGACAACCCCGACGGCCGATAAAGACATCGAGCACCCCGTCGACAGCGTCTCCCGTGCCTGGTGCCAACAGCTTCACGGAGGACCATGC
>NZ_RZOS01001562.1:0-396 GCF_004022605.1 Mesorhizobium sp. M4B.F.Ca.ET.089.01.1.1 | reverse complement strand
GAATAGATTCATCTGCCATGACCGACAAACATCCCGGCCTCTCCTCCTACACCGACCGCCATGGCAAAGTTCGCTGGCGCTATCGGACGAAGGAGCGTGTGCTTAGTCTGCCGGCCCCCAATCAAGCGGGTTTCAAGGAGGCCTACCAAGCAGCGGTCGAGGGCCGGAAAGTCCCCAAGGCTCCCGTCGTCCGTATGCCTGGAGCCGCTCTGCCCGGCACGTTTGGAGCGGCCTTTCAACGGTTGAAGATCTCGGTCAAGTGGTTGGCGCTTGATGAAGCCAGCAAGCGCAAGAACTCGCGGCTGATCGAAGAATTTCTAGAACTGCGAGTGGTCCCTGATCACCCACTCATCTGGCGGGATGTAGCGGTTAAGAACCTTAGACGTATCCATATTG
>NZ_RZOS01001561.1:0-397 GCF_004022605.1 Mesorhizobium sp. M4B.F.Ca.ET.089.01.1.1 | reverse complement strand
GATCAGCGCGGCGCGTTCAAAATTATATCCAAGATCGGCGGTGAAATAGCTGACGCCGCCCCCGCGCTGATCACTGAATGTGTTTGAGTAGCCCCCCCATTTCCGTAAGAAGTCCTCGTCATGAGAAAACCCTCCCTGATGCCGCCGGCACCGAGGAGGCCTTTACGAAAATGCCAGTCGGATTGTGGATCGCGTTGAAGAAGACTTCACTCGAATGCGCGTCTAGATCGTCATAGGTGAGCCGCGAGACCGGTGACGTACCTTTATGATTGTAAAGGTCCTTCGATGCTTGCCGGTACTGGGCCAGTAGCGTAGTCCACCCTCGAACGAAAAGACTGAGGCCGCCGCCCCGGCTACCGACGCCGACTCGAAATCACCGGCACTCGACGGCGGTTCG
>NZ_RZOS01001560.1:0-397 GCF_004022605.1 Mesorhizobium sp. M4B.F.Ca.ET.089.01.1.1 | reverse complement strand
GTCTATTTGCGCTGGTTGCCGCCGGTCTCGCTGATCAACGACAGCCTGCCTCTTTCGTCCCAATCCAGCCTCTTCATCTTGCCGGTGCTGACGCTGCTTGGCACGACACTGGCGCAGGTGGTGCGCATGGTTCGGGCAGTGGCCCTCGAAGTGCTGAGCGCCGAGTACATCTACATGGTGCGGCTACGCGGGATTAGTCCAGCGCGGGTGTTGATATGGCACGTCCTTCCCAACACCATCACGCCGACCATTCAGACGATCGCGTTGAACGCGGCCTGGCTGGCAGGTGGGGTCGTGGTCACAGAATCCGTCTTCCAACTGCCTGGAATCGGCAGCGCGCTTTCAGATGCGGTGATCAACCGTGACATGCCGACAGTGCTCGCCATCACGCTGATTA
>NZ_RZOS01000155.1:0-12149 GCF_004022605.1 Mesorhizobium sp. M4B.F.Ca.ET.089.01.1.1 | reverse complement strand
GCGCGCGCCGCCGACGCCGTTGTCGTCGCCGAGCCGGAACCGGCTGAATACGTCAAGATCTGCGACGTGTACGGCTCGGGCTACTTCTACATCCCCGGCACCGAAACCTGCCTGCGCATCGGCGGCTTTGTCCGCTACGACATCGGCATTGGCGATCGCGAAGGCCACCAGGATGTGGCCGACCGTTTGGGTGACGGCACCAACGACACCTACCACAAGCAGGCCCGCTTCACGCTGAAGACCTGGACCGGCCAGGAAACCGAGCTCGGCACCTTGAAGACCTTCACCGAGACCCGTTTCAACTTCAAGGACGGTTATCACGACGACGCCGGCAGCTCGACGTCGCTGAACTTCGCCTGGATCCAGCTCGGTGGCTTCCGTGTCGGTAAGGACGAATCGGCCTTCAACACGTTCAACGGCTATGCCGGCAACGTCATCGACGATACCATCGTCCCCTACGGCGAATTCGACACCAACGTCATCCAGTACTACTTCGACGCCGGCAATGGCTTCTCGGCCGTGGTCTCGCTCGAAGACGGCGCTGGCGCCAATACGATCGATAGCTATGTTCCGCATATCGTCGGCGGCGTGAAGTACACGCAGGGCTGGGGCGCCATCAGCGGCGTCGTTGGTTACGACAGCAACTACGAATCCTGGGCTGGTAAGGCTCGCTTGGACGTCACCGTCAACGACGCAATCTCGGCGTTCGTGATGGCCGGCTACGGAAGCGACTCCGACTTTACCGATCCGAACACCGGCCACAGCTTCTTCAAGCTTTGGGACGGCAGCTGGGCGGTCTGGGGCGGCGCCAGCTACAAGTTCAACGAGAAGGCCTCGTTCAACGTGCAGGCGTCGTATGACGATGGCAAGACCTTCGGTCTCGCCGCCAACGTCGCTTACGATGTGGTTCCCGGCTTCACGGTCACGGCTGAAGTTGACTACTTCAACAAGGCCGACAGCGACTGGCACGGCAGCGACGACGGCGTCGGCGGTATCCTCCGCTTCCAGCGCTCGTTCTAAGGGCTGGTTGTCCACAGGTGAAATCCAGCCCGGGCGCTTCAACGCCCGGGCTGTTTTGTTTTCGTGATTGGGCTTGGGCAAACGGAAGGAAAAGGGGGTTCGATAGCTGAACAGAAGTCTGCGGAACGGTTTCGTGGGACCTGCCCTCTGGCGGGTGAAATCGGATTTGTCAGACTTAACTCTTGAAAGGACGCTTCCAAGCGGATAGGTGTCGCCTTTCCACTCGGGGGTGTGGTCAAAAAAATGACGAACGAAGCGATTCAAGAGGGGGTGCCCTCTGACCATTTCGCGATCTTTTCTTCTCAGACTGCAAAAATAAAATACAGCTATAACAAGATAAGAGAAGTAAAGTCGTACCGGGTCGGAGAGCTGTTTTCAGCATATCGGGATATACTCTGGGATGATGGGCGACATAAATACAATGTCAGCTCTTTCATCGGCGAAATCGATGAGATTCTCCTCGGGGAGCGTTTCAGCGCTTTTGACCAAAGCACCCTGGACAACCTTATCGGAACCCTGCGCCAGCGCGGCAACAGCAACGCAACCATCAATCGCAAGATGGCTGCTCTCAGCAAACTGCTGCGCAAGGCTCACAAGATGGGGGATATTCACAGCCTGCCCGAGTTCCGCCGCCAGAAGGAGCGGGCGGGACGGATTCGTTTCCTCGAAAAGGACGAAGAGGCGAGGCTGTTCGCCGCAATCAGGAGCCGCAGCGAGGACGCTTACCGGCTCTCCGTCTTCCTTGTCGATACCGGCTGCCGCTTGGGCGAGGCGCTCGGCCTGATCTGGAACGACATCCAGGAGCACCGCGTCTCCTTCTGGATCACCAAGTCCGGCCGCAGCCGTACCATTCCGATGACCGCCCGTGTCAAGGAAGTGATCAAGCTACCCGTCACCGAGGGACGCCGTCCCAAGGGCCCCTTCACCAAATTCAGCCAGGCGCAATTCCGCGCCATCTGGAACGAGGCGAAGGCCGAGGTCGGCCTTGCCGCCGACGAGCAAGTGGTGCCGCATATTTTGCGCCACACCTGCGCCTCTCGACTCGTCCAGGGCGGCATCGACATCAGGCGCGTGCAGATGTGGCTCGGCCATCAGACGCTGTCGATGACCATGCGCTACGCGCATCTAGCCACCAACGACCTCGACGGCTGCGTCTTCGTGCTGGAAACGCCGCGCTGCGACGGGGCGACGAAGGGCGCGGAAAACTCCATGTTTTCCTCTCCCGTGACCACGCCCACATCCTCAAAGCCGGCGCGCAAGCCGAAGAGCGAAGCGGCCGCCGTGAAGGTCTCCAGGAAAAGCTCCAGGGCCAACTAGCTTGAGTCCTTCTCCCCGTTCACGGGCAGGAGGTGGCTAAGGCGGATGAGGGCGGCGCCGATGGTCAGAATCCGTCGCCGCCATTTTCCGGGGGCGATTGTCTTTCTAAGCGTTTCTATACTGTTGAAATAGCTCAGCGGCCGATTTTGAGCTTGGGATTACTTCTTTTGAATTTCCGCCCGATCCAGGAACGCGGCGATGGCGATAGGCAAGGTGCCCGTTTCGAGGAACGGCGCATGACCCTGGCCCTCGACCGTGATTGCTTCCATGCCGGGATGTCGTTCTCGCTTCTCCTCAAGCGTTGCTGATGACAGCAGCTTGGAGTTTGCGCCGCGTATGGCAAGCAGCGGCACGGCGGCCAGCGCCTCGAACTGCGGCCACAGATCGGGCAGCGGCTTGCTGAAGTCGAGACCGGCCAGCGTGTCGACAAGCCTCGGGTCGAAATCCGGCATCAGCCCCGCGTCGGTCTCGCGAAAGAGCGCCGACACCATCCGTTCCCAGTCCGCTTCGGCAAGCGCCGGAAAGTCACCGCCGTGCACCTCGCGCTGCGCGTTGAGCGCCTCGGCGAATGTCTTCGGCTTCGGCGCGCCATCGAGATAGGAACGGATATGGGCGAGGCCTTGCGTCTCGATCACCGGGCCGAGTCGTTGAGCACCACGGCCTTCAGCACGGCCGGCGCGATCGCACCGAGCACATGGATGATCAGCCCGCCGCGCGACGTGCCGATGAAGCCCGCTTCCTCGATGCCGAGCGCGGCCAGCCCGGCCAGGATATCGCCGGCTTCGATGCCCACATTGTAGTGGCCGATGTCGGGGTCATAGGCCGATTGCCCGCGGCCGCGATAGTCGAAGGCGACGACCTTGCGCCCGGCCCGTTTCGACAGGTGGAGCGCCAATTCGTGGAAGTCGCGCGCGTTGCGGGTGAGGCCGGGCAGGCAGACGACAGGCCAACGACCCGAATTGATTTCGCCATAGATGCGGGCGTGAAGCCGGAGCCCATCCGGCGCGTCATAGAAAAAGTCGGAGAAAGCTTCGCCTGGCATGCGGACACGTCCCTCGCCATTGCCGATTCGTGCGCGAGTGCTACAGGCGAGGGCAGGGGCGGTCAAATGGCTGAGGGAAGGAAGGGCTCAACTGCGCCCATTCACCAGGTCTCCGACGATGTCGTATTTGCCGGAAATACGCATCTTGTAGACCTCGTAATTTTCCATCACGCGCTGCACGTAGCTTCTTGTTTCGGTGTAGGGAATACGCTCGATCCAGTCGACGACGGCGTCCACGTCCTTGCCGCGCGGGTCGCCGTATTTGGCCACCCACTGGGCAGCGCGGTTGGGGCCGGCATTGTAGCCGGCGAAGGTCAGCACATAGGATCCGCTGAAACGGTCGAGCTGCTCGCCGAGGAAGGCAGCGCCAAGCGTCGCATTGTAGCCGGCATCGCTGGTCAGGCGCGTCTGCGAGAACGTCAGTCCGGCCTTCTTCGCCAATTGCCTGGCCGTGCCCGGCATCAATTGCAGCAGCCCGCGCGCTCCGGCGCTGGAGACCGCGCCGACATTGAATTCGCTCTCCTGGCGGGCAATCGCATAGGCTAGCGCCTTGCCGGAGCCGGAAATGTCGGCGGTGTCGGGGATGACGCCTAGCGGGTGCGACAGCGCGCCGACGTCGATGCCGCGCTGGGCGGCGATCTTGCCGACCTTCAGTGCCATGAAATGGTTGCCCTGCTTTTCGGCGAGCACTGCGAGCAGCGCGAGCTCGCCGGGGCTGGTCAACTGCCCGGCGAGATCGCGGTAAAGCGTCTCGGCATAGCGGTCATAGCCGGCCTCCTGCAGACGCTTGATGGCGCTGACGGCCTCGCGGCCGGCAAAATTCTGCCGGTCGGCGGCACTTGGCTGCGGATAGGCGATGTCGAGGGTCCTCAAGCCGACGCGCTCACCGGCGAGCTGGCCGTAGAATGTGGTGCCATAGGCAGCCGCGCGGGTGAAATACGTCTTCGCGTCGCCGGGCCCGCCCACTTCGGCCGTGCGCCCAAGCCAATAATAGGCGCGCGACAGCGACATCGGTCCCTGCGCGAGGTCGGCGATGCGAGTGAAATGGGCGGCGGCGGTGGCCGGATCGTTGAGGCCGCGCAACGCGTACCAGCCGGCATGGAACTCGGCCTCGGCGGCGCTGGCCGGGCTTTCGGCAGCGTGCATGGAAACGATCTTGTAGGCGGTCTTCATGTCGCCCTGGTCGACCAGCTCGCGCGACAGCACCCGGCGCTCCACCCACCAGGCGTCGGGATCGACCAGCGACTCGCGGTCGGTCGGCGCCTTCATCACGAGCGCGGCCGCGTCGGCGAACTTCTGCTGCTTGCGCAGATATTCGGCCTCGGCAAAGAAATAGCCGGCTGAGCGCTGCGCGGCGGGCACGGCCTTGAGCAGTTTGGCCGTGTTCCTGTCGCCGCGGCCGGCGGCCGCCCAGGCCTCGGCGAGCGACTCGGCGCCGGCAAGCGCGGCGACGCGCAGCGCCGAACTCACCCGGTCGGCATAGAACATGCGCTCCATGCGGAAGCGATGATCGGCGGCGGGGATAAGCGCGCCGAACTCCTTGATGATGGTCGCCTCGTCCCTGGCTTCCAGCCTTTCCGCGCGCCAGAACGGCGACAGCACCGAGCGCGCTGCATTGAGGTTGCCCAGCGCGACATAGGATCGGGCAAGGATGATCACGCCTTCGGGGGGTCAACGGCTGGCTGCCCTTGAAAGCCTTCACCACGACTTGCGGGGAGGGATTCTCGCGATAGAGGGCGCGTTCGCTGTTCTTGCGCAGCGCGATCGTGCCCGGCCAGTTCGGCAGCACCTGCGCGGCGTCGGCGATATCGCCGCTCGGCACCCGGTCGCCGCCATAGAGCGCGATCGCCCAGGCCAGGATGTGGCGGTCGAGCGAATTGGCCGGCAAGGCCTCGCGCACCTGGCGCGCGCCGGCAACATCGTTGGCCGCCAGCCTGTCGAGACCGCCCTTCAAAATCGCGACGTCGGCGAAAGGTGATGTCGGCGCGTCCGGGCGGCCCTGATAGGCCAAGGGCGCTACCGGGAGGGCCGATGTCACCTCAACGTCGACGCCGCCGCCGATCGCCGCGGCCGGCATCAGCGCAAGCGTCGCGCCAAGAAACGCGAAAAGACGGGGCCGCCGGCCTGACATGGGGTTCGTCATTTCCTGTTCGAGCACATTACCAGCAGGCCAAGACGCATCGAAGCCTAAACATAGGTCGTGAAGAGCCCGTAAACATAAGGTTATCGAGGTCGTTCGATTTGCGCTTGCTGGCACCATGGCAATGCTTGCCGGTGAACCATGTCGAGACTATGGTGCGCGGCTTCGCTTTCGGCTAGAAGGCGCGCACGATAGACCGACCGACAAAACACCAATGCATGCCGCCCCAAAGTGGATACCGGTTTTGGGGCAATGACATGCATAACCCAACAATGCATGTCGCCCAAAAGTGGATACCGGTTTTGGGGCAACGACATGCATAACCAACGAAGTCCCAAGGAGTTGGACGACATGCTGAGAGGCTCGCTTACCGCGCTCGTTACACCGTTCGAAAAGAGCGGGCGTTTCGACGAGAAAGCCTTTCGCGCCTTCATCGAATGGCAGCTCGCCGAAGGCACCACGGGCCTCGTCCCGGTCGGCACCACCGGCGAGTCGCCGACGCTGTCGCATGACGAGCACCGCCAGGTGGTCAAGGTCTGCATCGAGGTCGCCAAGGGCCGCGCTCCGGTCGTCGCCGGCGCCGGCTCCAACAACACCGAGGAAGCCGTAGGCCTGGTGCAATTTGCCGAGCAGGCCGGCGCCGATGCCGCGCTGGTCGTCACGCCCTATTACAACAAGCCGACGCAGCGCGGCCTCTATGAGCACTTCGCCGCTGTAGCCCGCGCGACCAAGCTGCCGATCATCATCTACAACATCCCGCCGCGCTCGGTGATCGACATGACGCCGGAGACGATGGGGCGGCTGGCGCACGACTTCAAGAACATCGTCGGCGTCAAGGATGCGACCGGCAAGGTCGAGCGCGTCTCCGAGCAGCGCGCCACCTGCGGCAAGGATTTCGTCCAGCTTTCCGGCGAGGATGCCTCGGCGCTGGGCTTCAACGCCCATGGCGGCGTCGGCTGCATCTCGGTGACGTCGAACGTCGCGCCGCGGCTCTGCGCCGAATTCCAGGAAGCGACGCTTTCCGGCGACAGCGCCAAGGCCCTCGACCTGCAGGATCGGCTCCTGCCGCTGCATAAGGCGATCTTCATCGAGCCCGGCCTGTGCGGCGCCAAATACGCGCTGTCGAAGCTGGGCAAGGTCGAGAACGTCGTGCGCTCGCCGCTGGTCACGATCGAGGCCTCGACGGCCGAGAAGATCGACCAGGCTATGAAGCATGCCGGCTTGATAAACTAACGAGCCCGTTTGGAAACTCCTCTCCTGCGGCCATCTGAAGGCGCCACCTGCGCTTCCGGTGCTCACGTACTATATGTACGCTCCGCTCCGGTTCTCGGTGACACCGTCATCTGACTCGCAGGAGCGGGTTTCGAAACGGACCTGGACGTCATGAATCAAGTCAAGAAAGCCGATCCCAACAACAGGACCGTCGCGGAGAACCGCAAGGCACGGTTCTCCTACGAGGTGCTCGACACGCTCGAGGCCGGCCTCGTGCTGACCGGCACCGAGGTCAAATCGCTGCGCCAGGGGCAGGCCAACATCCAGGAATCCTATGCCTCCGCCGAGGGCGGCGAGATCTGGCTGATCAATTCCTATCTGCCGGAATATCTGCAGGCCAATCGCTTCAACCACGAGCCGCGCCGGCGCCGCAAACTCCTGCTCTCCAAGCGCGAGATGGCGAAGCTGTCGCAAAGCGTCGAGCGCGAAGGCATGACGCTGGTGCCGCTCAAGATCTATTTCAACGATCGCGGCCGCGCCAAGCTGCTGCTTGCGATTGCCCGCGGCAAGAAGCTGCACGACAAGCGCGAGACGGAAAAGCAGCGCGACTGGTCGCGCGAGAAAGGCCGCCTGCTCAAGGAACGCGGCTGAGGAATATCCGGCGCTGGCCTGAAAAAAGCCAACAGTCGGCCTTCAGCTTCCGGACATGAAGAGCCGACGTCGGGGGATAGTCTTGAAGAAGCGGATCGTCCTCTGGGTCCTGGCCAGCCTTGTCCTGGCGTGCGTCGTTGCAGCGGTCGGGTTCATCTACTTCCACACCTTCTCTCCCGATCGCGACCGGTTCCCCGTCAGGGGCATCGACGTCTCCCATCACCAGGGCCGGATCGACTGGCGGCGTGTCGCCGCCGACGATGTCGCCTTCGCCGTCATCAAGGCGACCGAAGGCGGCGATCATGTCGACGATGCCTTCGCCGCCAACCTGCGCGAGGCGCGCGCCGCCGGGCTGGCGGTCGGCGCCTACCACTTCTTCACCTTCTGCCGGCCGGGCGCCGACCAGGCGAAGAATTTCCTCTCGGTGGTGCCGCGCGGCGAGCCGCTGCTGCCGCCGGTGGTCGACATCGAATTCGGCGGCAATTGCCCGCAGCGGCCGTCGCCCGAGCAGTTGAGCGCCGAGCTCCAGGCGTTCCTCGGCCCGGTCGAGGCGGCCTTCGGCAAGCCGGCGATCGTCTATCTCACCGATGAGGCGGCGCAGGCCTATTCCGCGCATATCGCAGTTCGCCCGCGCTGGCTGCGCTCGTTGGCCATGCCGCCGGGCGAGGACGACTGGATCTACTGGCAGTACCACAACCGGGGTCGCGTCGACGGCATCGAAGGCGATGTCGACCTGAACGTGCTGCAGGGTGGGGCGGACAGGCTGGCTGAGCTATTCGCCACGCGGGTTTCCGAATCTAGTCCTCCAGAAACGCCGCGATCTCCTTGAACACGTTGACGAACATCGCTTCCGTCAGCACGCCGGTATTGGTGTTGTAGCGCGAGCAATGGTAGCTGGAGAACAGCGCGATGCCGCCGGCCTCGTGCCGTCCGCCGTGCCGGAACGGATGGGCGGCGACGCGCTCGCCCAGCGCCCGCACCGTCGACTGGTGCGCGATCGAGCCGAGCGCCAGCACCGCGCGCAGATTGGGAAAGCGTCCGATCGTCGGCACCAGAAAACTCCGGCAGGTGGCAATCTCGCCGCCGACCGGCTTGTTCTCCGGCGGCACGCAACGCACGGCATTCGTGATCGCCGTCTGCACCAGTTCCAGCCCGTCGTCGGGCCTTGCCTTGAACTCGCCGCGCGCCAGGCCATGGGCGATCAGCGTGCCGTAGAGCAGGTCGCCGGCATAGTCGCCGGTGAAGGGCCGCCCGGTGCGGTTGGCGCCGCGCAGGCCGGGCGCCAGCCCGACGATGAGCAGCCGCACTGCGCCCTCACCCTCCGGCGGCAGGAAAGTAGGCACCGGCGCGTTGAACCAGGACGGCTCGCGCCGCCGCCAGTCGGCGATGAAATCATGCAGCCGCGGGCAGAGCGGGCAGTCGCGGCCGGGTTCGGGGGAGGGCGCGGCGACCAAGGCCGCCGCCGTCAATAGTCGTCCTCGTCGACTTCGGCCGGTTCGGGCCGGCGCACCGGCCGTTCGGAGGGATCGCGGCCGACTTCGTTCTTCAGGCTCATCAGGTCCATGAAATGGTCGGCCTGGCGGCGCAGGTCGTCCGAGATCATCGGCGGCTGCGAGGCCATGGTCGAGACGATCGAAACCTTGCGGCCGCGGCGCTGCAGCGCCTCGACCAATGTGCGGAAATCGCCGTCGCCGGAGAAGATGACATAGTGGTCGACGACGTCGGCGAGCTCGAGCGCGTCGACGGTGAGCTCGATGTCCATATTGCCCTTGATCTTGCGGCGGCCGGTCGAGTCGGTGAATTCCTTGGCCGGCTTGGTCACCACCTTGAAGCCGTTATAGTCGAGCCAGTCGATCAGCGGCCGGATCGAGGAATATTCCTGATCCTCGACCAGCGCGGTGTAGTAGTAGGCGCGCAGCAGATAGCCGCGTTTCTGGAAGCTAGACAGAAGCTTGCGGTAGTCGATGTCGAAGCCGAGCGCCCGCGAGGTGGCATAGAGATTGGCACCGTCGATGAAAAGCGCGATTTTTTCCCGAGGGTCGAACATGGAAAATGTCCTTTTTCAAAATAGGCGGTCGTCTAAAAGCGTCGGCGACTATGCCCGCGGCCCGTCAACGGACCACATGGCCTTTCTTATCCGAGATAGCGCCAGTTTTACGGCAATCCAAGCTGTGTCGGCCCCTCGCAAGCAATTGTGATCGGCGCCGGATCGCTGCGGGCCTTGCCCATGCCGAGCCGGATAATCCCGCGGCAGGCGGATCGGCATTGCCAAGAAGCTTGTATTTTGGCGGCGTTCAGGTTATGGACCGCGCCTGTTTTCCGTCAAATCCATCGCATGAAAGGGGCAATTCATGGCCCGCGTAACCGTTGAAGATTGCATCGACAAGGTCGACAACCGCTTCGAGCTGGTGCTCCTGGCCGGCCACCGCGCCCGTCAGATCAGCCAGGGCGCGCAGATCACCGTGCCGCGCGACAACGACAAGAACCCGGTGATCGCGCTACGCGAGATCGCCGACGAGACGCTGTCGCCCGACGACCTCAAGGAAGACCTGATCCACTCGCTGCAGAAGCATGTCGAAGTCGACGAGCCGGAGGCCGATGGCGAGGCGATCGCCGACCAGACGGGCGCTGCCGTCGCGGCGACCGATACCGACGACGCCGAGGACAACATCGCCTTCGACCGCATGACCGAGGAAGACCTGCTGGCTGGCATCGAAGGCCTTGTGCCGCCTGAGAAGAGCGACGACTACTGAGAGAGTTTCCTGGACCTGCCCGGAACATTTTTCCGGCACTTCCGTCCAGGCAGTTTCGTGGCTATCTATGACATGCGCCGCATCCCGATGCGGCGCATGATTCATTTCAGCACCGCGAGATCCTGCCCATGATGCGTCAGTATGAGCTTGTCGAGCGCGTCCAGCGCTACAAGCCTGACGTCAACGAGGCGCTGCTCAACAAGGCCTATGTCTACGCCATGCAGAAGCATGGCCACCAGAAGCGCGCTTCCGGCGATCCCTATTTCTCGCATCCGCTCGAAGTCGCCGCCATCCTCACCGAGATGCATATGGACGAGGCGACGATCGCGGTCGCTCTGCTGCATGACACGATCGAGGACACCACCGCCACCAGGGCCGAGATCGACGAGTTGTTCGGCCCCGAAATGGGCAAACTGGTCGAGGGCCTGACCAAGCTCAAGAAGCTCGATCTCGTCTCCAAGAAGGCCGAGCAGGCGGAGAACCTGCGCAAGCTGTTGCTGGCGATCTCCGAGGACGTGCGCGTGCTGCTGGTCAAGCTCGCCGACCGCCTGCACAACATGCGCACCCTCGACCATGTTCCGGAAGCCAAGCGCCTGCGCATCGCCGAGGAGACGATGGACATCTATGCGCCGCTCGCCGGCCGCATGGGCATGCAGGGCATGCGCGAGGAACTGGAGGAGATCGCCTTCCGCTACATCAATCCGGAAGCCTACCGCGCCGTCACCGCAAGGCTGGCCGAGATATTCGAGCGCAACAAGGACGTGCTGACCGAGATCGAAAAGGCGCTGTCGGCCTTGTTCGAGAAACATGCCATCAAGGCCAGCGTGAAGAGCCGACAGAAGAAACCGTGGTCGGTGTTCCGCAAGATGGAAGCCAAGGCGCTGTCCTTCGAGCAGCTTTCCGACATCTTCGGCTTCCGTGTCGTCGTCGATACGCTCGAGGATTGCTACCGGGCGCTCGGCGCCATCCACACGACATGGTCGATGGTGCCCGGCCGCTTCAAGGACTACATCTCGACGCCCAAGCAGAACGACTACCGCTCGATCCACACCACCATCGTCGGCCCGTCGCGCCAGCGCGTCGAGTTGCAGATCCGCACCCGCGAGATGAACAAGATCGCCGAATATGGCGTTGCCGCGCATTCGATCTACAAGGATACAGGCGGCAAGACGAACGGCGCCGGCCACGCCATCTCGAAGGAGACCAACGCCTATGCCTGGCTGCGGCGCACCATCGAGCAACTGGCCGAGGGCGACAATCCGGAAGATTTCCTCGAGAACACCAAGCTGGAACTGTTCCAGGACCAGGTGTTCTGCTTCACGCCGAAGGGCATGCTGATCGCGCTGCCGCGCGGCGCCACCCCCATCGATTTCGCCTATGCCGTTCACACCGATGTCGGCGATACCTGCGTCGGCGCCAAGGTCAACGGCCGCATCATGCCGCTGATGACGGAATTGAAGAACGGCGACGAGGTCGAGATCATCCGCTCAAAGGCGCAGGTACCGCCCGCCGCCTGGGAATCGGTCGTCGTCACCGGCAAGGCGCGCGCCGCCATCCGCCGCGCCACCAAGAACGCCATCCGCAAGCAATATTCCGGCCTCGGCGCCCGCATCCTCGAGCGCGCTTTCGAGCGTGCCGGCAGGACCTTTACCAAGGAGAGCCTGAAGCCGGTGCTGCACCGGCTGGCGCGCAAGGACATTGACGACGTGCTGGCCTCCGTCGGCCGCGGCGAACTGGCCTCGACGGACGTCATGAAGGCGGTGTTCCCCGACTACAAGGACGAGCGCGTCACCGTCGCCGCCCCCAAGCAGCGCGAGGAGGGCTGGTCGAAGATCCGCAACGCCGCCGGCATGCTGTTCCAGATGCCGGGCCGCGCCGCGCGCAAGGACAAGGACCAGCCGCGCGACGGGGCGGTTCCGATCCGCGGCGTGCGCGGCGACCTGCCGGTGCGCTTCGCGCCAGAAGGAGCGGTGCCCGGAGACCGGATCGTCGGCATCATCCAGCCGGGCACCGG
>NZ_RZOS01001559.1:0-397 GCF_004022605.1 Mesorhizobium sp. M4B.F.Ca.ET.089.01.1.1 | reverse complement strand
GATCATGGTTGCGGGCGAGATAGCCGCCAAGCATGGCGATTTGCAGCAGGTAAGCGGCGAGCGTGGGCCGTTGGAGGCGCGGTCGCGTTCGGGACGCGTCGATCCTGTCGAGCGCAGTGATCTCGGCGAAGGTGAGAACGATGTCGGGCGCGGCGTCTGGCTTGGCGCGCGCCGACATAGTGATAAAGAATATGCGCCAGCTGACCACCGCGATGAGAGCGAGGAACTTCGCCAGCCTTTCGGCGGTCTCGAGCCTCGCCTCCTCGGCACGGCAGCCGGACTTCATGACCTTGTGGAACACCTCCGCCTTCCAGCGCAGGGCGTACCAGCCGAGCTTCTCGACTGCCGCGGAAAGATCTTCGACTGGCAAGTTGGTCACCAGCTTCCAGTCGATCGG
>NZ_RZOS01001558.1:0-397 GCF_004022605.1 Mesorhizobium sp. M4B.F.Ca.ET.089.01.1.1 | reverse complement strand
CCTCGTTGACCGCGACGCCGGTTAGCCGAAGCGCCCAATACTGCGGGTACATCACAATTGCGGCCGCCTTGGCAAATTCCGCTGGAAAGCGCCTCTGCTGCCAGAAGAGCTGCGCGCCGATGTTCAGGCCGGCCGGCAGGCGCGGCGTGCCTGTCTCGACAAAGGGCGGACGGATGAGGTCATAGTCCTCGGCGAATTCGTCTGGTCCCGAAAATTCATAGTCGAGCACCGGCAGCGCCAGGCCTCCGCCGGCGTCGACCAGCACCGCCGTCGCGCCATGGGTGGTGATCGAGATGGCGTCGATGCGCTGCTCGCGGTGCAGTTCGGCGAGGCTATCGAGGATGAACGTCCACAGGCACTCGATGTCGTGCTGCGGGTAGGGGCCGTCAGTGAGGGG
>NZ_RZOS01001557.1:0-398 GCF_004022605.1 Mesorhizobium sp. M4B.F.Ca.ET.089.01.1.1 | reverse complement strand
CATGGAAATCGCTTCTTACACCATTCTCATCGCTGCTGCGAACGCAGAGGGCGAAGCCCAGATCGTCCGCGTCTGCGAGCAGAATCTGCGGGAAGAGGAAGCCATGGCTGAGTGGCTGAAGAGCAACCTGTCACAAGTTACGGAAATGTTCCTAGCGCGGGCAGCGACCGATCGCGACAGCGCCAAACGCTGACTCTGGTGCAGTCGGCGGCTTGGTAAAGCGGCTGCTAATATATTTCGACTTGTCGGAAAATTATTCGGAACCGAAATTGCCGCGTCGCGCTTATAGGACAGTGGCAACCCCTCACATCCCAGGTCCGTGGCCACGAACCAGAGCGGCCCGTCGGTTTGTGGAAGACGACGACGGGCCGCTCTGGTTCGTGGCCACGGACCTGGGA
>NZ_RZOS01001556.1:0-398 GCF_004022605.1 Mesorhizobium sp. M4B.F.Ca.ET.089.01.1.1 | reverse complement strand
AGGTGAGGATATTCGGCAGGTTGAACGCGCGCTGGGCCATCTTCTCGGGAACTCTTTCTGCCTGCGTACTCAAATCAGAAGGGAATGTGGGGGGTCAACAGGGCAGATTCGATTGGTCAGCCGAAAATAGGCGCAAGAATGGTCAGCTGTCATGAAAATGGTTGTAAACCAGCTTCGCCATCTGCTCGGAGATGCCGTCGACCTTGACCAGATCCTCGACCGCGGCACGGCTGACCGCCTTGGCGGTGCCGAAATGCAAAAGCAGCGCTCGCTTGCGGCCGGGGCCGATGCCGGCGATCTCGTCGAGCGGGCTCTTGACCATCTCCTTCTTGCGGCGGGCGCGGTGGGAGCCGATGGCGAAGCGGTGCACCTCGTCGCGCAGGCGCTGGACGAAATAG
>NZ_RZOS01001555.1:0-398 GCF_004022605.1 Mesorhizobium sp. M4B.F.Ca.ET.089.01.1.1 | reverse complement strand
ACTCCGGACCGCGCAAAGCCCTATATTCTCAAGGGGTCTGGCGCAAGTGCCTTGTCCGAACAAAATCGAGGGAACTAGAACAAACAAGGTCCCGGTGTGCCTTTCGTGACCAAAAAGCACACCGAAAAGCACACCGGATGTTCTCGGTGTGTTCCCATGCATCTCTTCATTCCCTGGCATCTGAGTTAACATTGCTGAGGGACCCCATTCGTTGGGAGAGCTGGTGTGGACGTTGCCGTCTGGCTGCGAGGCCTCGGGCTCCAGCAATACGAGCAGGCATTTCGCGATAACGCCATCGACGCGGAAGTTCTGCCGGAGCTGACCGATGCCGACCTCGAGAAGCTCGGTATGCTGCTTGGTCATCGCAAGCGATTTCGTAAGGCGGTAGTGAGGCTGGG
>NZ_RZOS01001554.1:0-398 GCF_004022605.1 Mesorhizobium sp. M4B.F.Ca.ET.089.01.1.1 | reverse complement strand
GGGCCAGCGTCCATGAAGAGTGACGCATTCTCGTATCCGCCGCGAGGCCTCTCTCGTGAGGAAGCAGCTCGTTATATCGGTGTCGGATCGACGCTTTTCGACGAAATGGTTGCCGATGGGCGCATGCCGAAGCCTAAGCGCATCAACAGCCGCGCTGTCTGGGATCGTGTAGCCCTCGACATAGCTTTCACCTCGTTGCCGGATAAAGATAGCGGTCTTCAAGAACTGCTGGAAAGAAGCAAACGGGACAGAGAAAGAAGAAAATAAATACGCTCATTGCGTATACGCCGCAGGCGTAGTATGATCATTGTGCGAAAGGCTTGACATGAACGAGAATGAGAAACTTGCGCAAGACGTGAAAGCTTGGCGGGCCAAGGGGGGGTTCACTGCCGAAGCCG
>NZ_RZOS01001553.1:0-399 GCF_004022605.1 Mesorhizobium sp. M4B.F.Ca.ET.089.01.1.1 | reverse complement strand
CGCTCGTCCCGATGCCTGACGGGATGCCTCCGGCGCTACTCGTGGAGCGGTTCGATATCAGAACGGGCCTCGAGGACAAACACCTGCTCGCGCTTGAGGACTTCTGCTCGGTACTTGGCGTGCCCACCGAAGCAAAATACGACGGCACGATGGAGCGCATCGCGCGGGCACTAAGGCCGCTATCGACCTCTCCCGAAGAAGACGTCCTGCTTGTCCTGAAGCGATCCTTATTCGCCTGGCTGATCGCCGATGGCGACATGCCCCTGAAGAACATGGCACTGCTGGAAATCGCAGAGCCCGGCAGCACGCAATTCAGCTCAGTTCGCATGGCTCCGCTCTACGACGCGGTCACGACTCGCGTGTTTCCACGCCTCGAAAAAGACCGGATGGCCCTCAAGC
>NZ_RZOS01001552.1:0-399 GCF_004022605.1 Mesorhizobium sp. M4B.F.Ca.ET.089.01.1.1 | reverse complement strand
GCTAGTTGGCGGCTCGGAGCATTTCCAAATTTTTTGGCCTTTCCAGGCGCTATCGTTTGTTAAGTCGCATTGTAGCCGCCTTCGAGGCTTCCACGCAAAGGAAACGTCCATGGTCCAATCTCCCAGCTTCCACTCCCCCACTGCCAGGACCGAAGGCTCGGCGGCGCCGGGCGGTCCTGCTTCTACGGCCCCTATGGACCTAGCAAGACGCCAGAGGTCGAACGGCCGAAAGGAACCTCCGGGAGACGAAAGGCTTTTGGTCGGCTCAAATGTTCAAGTCAATGGCATGATAAATGATCAGCTGTTCCTGGCTTTCATGAAGCAGCTCGGTGCTGTTAGGGCCAGCGACGAAGACCTGATCCTTGAACTGATGACACAGGGCGGAGGTGCGGATACGGC
>NZ_RZOS01001551.1:0-399 GCF_004022605.1 Mesorhizobium sp. M4B.F.Ca.ET.089.01.1.1 | reverse complement strand
CTGCAAGGCTGGCTGGATCGCCGTCCACCGTCATCCGGATGCCGCCCCTTCGGTCTCCGTCTTTCCAGGCTTTGCCGCTTTGCTTGCCGCATTGCCCGCCAGCGCCACGATCGCCGTCGACATGCCGATCGGCCTGCCGGATTCTTCGCAAAAAGGCGGGCGCGGGCCGGAAGCGCTGGTGCGGCCACTTCTCGGCGGTCGGCAATCCAGCGTGTTCTCGATCCCCTCGCGCGCAGCGCTCTATGCCGAGATCGATGACTTCACCACGGTCGAGGCCTGGTATGAAGCGCATCGACGCGCCAGCGAAGTCGCCAAGGTGCGTTCGGATCCGCCGCGTGGCGTGTCGATCCAGGCCTTCGGCATATTCTCCAAGATCCGTGAGATCGATTCCCTGCTGAT
>NZ_RZOS01001550.1:0-399 GCF_004022605.1 Mesorhizobium sp. M4B.F.Ca.ET.089.01.1.1 | reverse complement strand
TGCATAAGTGTCGATCCGTACTATCTGACTGCCAAGGCGGAAGCTGAGGGCTACCATCCGCAGATCATCCTCGCCGGCCGCCGCATCAATGACGGCATGGGAGCCTTCGTTGCTCAACAGGTCGTCAAACAGCTGATCCGTTCGGATGTGCCCGTGAAAGGAGCTTCCGTCGGCGTTCTCGGACTGACCTTCAAGGAGGACGTTCCGGATCTGCGCAACAGCCGCGTTTTCGACTTGGTCAGGGAACTGAGGCAGTTCGGAATTGCCCCCAAGGTCCACGATCCTTTTGCCGATGCCGAAACCGCTCGACGCGAATATGGTGAAACAATCTTGCCACTCGACGAGATAAACGATTTGCAGGCGCTTGTTCTGGCGGTTCCTCACAAGCATTATCTATCC
>NZ_RZOS01000154.1:0-12155 GCF_004022605.1 Mesorhizobium sp. M4B.F.Ca.ET.089.01.1.1 | reverse complement strand
TCGAAGGACTTCGCGCCGTCGAAGGAGCCGACGTCGCCCATGCCGACGTCGTAACGGACATAGCCGCCGATGCGCAGGCAGGTTTCGGTGCCGGGGATGTAGAAGTAGCCCGAGCCGTAAACGTCGCAGATCTTGACGTATTCAGCCGGTTCCGGCTCGGCGACGACGACGGCGTCGGCGGCGCGCGCGCCGGAAACTGCGATCAGGGCCGCAGCTGAGCCGAGAAGAAGGCTCTTGATGTTCATTTTCTGATCTCCAGACAAAAGTTAAACGGGTTTGATATCTTTGCTGAAGGGCAAGCGTTGCCGCCCCGTCCCCACTGTTGAAAATGACGCGCATCGCGCCGCCCTTTTCGTCCCCGACATGGCCCAAGCGGGAGCGCTATTCAACAGAGATCATGTCTGGAAAACGGATTTTGGATTCTTCGAAAAGTATTGTTGCGCAAATACCACGAATATCTCGCCGAATTTGGCACAAACGGAACAAACAGTACAAATGCAACACTGAGATAGATTTGCACAACCTGGAGTAAGCTCAAAAATGACTACCTGATGAGGGGAATTTAGTCGATTAACAGACGAGGCATCAACAATTGGTCAACCTTTGATTTGAAGCCCGAAAATCAGACTGAAGCGCCGCTGAGACTGTCTGCCGATGTAAACTCGCGTGCGGCCTGCACCACCTCGCGCACCATGTCGTGCTTGAGCATTTCAATGGGAGTGCGACCACCGAGATCGGGCGAAGGGCGGATCAGCCAGAACCAGGCCAGCCTTGGATTGGCAATTAGCGAAAGCACCTCGCTGATCCCCGGCGCCGGCCTGCCGTCGACGAACTGGGCGAGCGGGAAGACATGCTTGCGGCCACCCTTGCGCAAGGCAATGACCTCGTTTCGCCGTTGCCAGCGATGCAGGGTCGAGCGCGGTATGCGGAAATTCTCTTCCAGATAGGTCGACCCTGCGACCTCGCCGGCCCAATCCTCGATCAGCACCGATTGTAGATCGTTGGTTCGCTCGCGCGGGTCGGGGGAAGCGGGTTTCCGGCTGTCGCCTGCCGATGCCAAAGCAGCGATGTCATCCGAGGTATTCGCCATGTCGCGCTGTGCGGCCGTTACTGCATGGACCAACTCCGAGGCCAAGGCGCTCCATTCGCCCTTGAAAGAGCCAATCGCGAGCCGCTGTGCCTGCGGAAGGAAAGGCAGGCTTGCGGCAACATTGCCGGCGAAGGCGCTGGTTGAACCCAGGGTCTGTGCGTCAAGAACGACCCCATGCTGGATTAGTGCCTGTTGCACCGCCTCGGCCACGAGGCCCGCCAGGGCATCCTGCGATATCGCATCCGTCGGATTTTGAAATCTGGTCATGTATCTGTCTTGCAGGCCACGCGCGCTCCTCCCCAGCTGCGGCCGATTGAAATGGCTACAGCAGGAAGCGAAAATGGCAGCAACGACAAACACAGCGACCCGACAGGTTGCTGTCTTGCATTTCTTGCACCCCAACTGGACATCCCGAAATGTCAGTCACGGGACGCCTCAGTCTGCGTGTAGGTGTGCTCTATGACAGGCGTGCGACAAATCGCGTTCTTCCTTCTCCCCTGTTGGAGAAGGTGGTTCGGCGCGCAGCGTCGAGACGGTTGAGGGGTGTTCCAGCTTGGCGCCAGCATCCACCTCACCCGGATTGCCAGCCGATTTGTGAAGGATAAATCGGGGCAATCCGACTTCTTCCACAAGGGGAGAGCTAAGAGACCTAAAGCAACCCCGCCAGCTGGGCCGCGCTGCGCAAATTCTGCCGCGGCCGCGGCCCGATCTGCTGGATCACCAGCCCGGCCGCCAGCGAGCCGAGGTTGCCGCAATCCTTCAGGCTGCGTCCAGCAGTGTAACCGTAGAGGAAACCGGCGGCATAGAGGTCGCCGGCGCCGGTGGTGTCGACCAGTTCGCGGATCGTCGTTGCCTCGATGGTGACGGTCTCATCGCCGCGCACGATGACCGAGCCCTTTTCCGAGCGGGTGACGGCTGCGATCTTGCAATCCTTGCGGATCGCCGCCAGCGCGTCCTCGAAGGACGAGGTCTGGTAGAGCGATTTGATCTCGTGGCTGTTGGCGAAGACGATGTCGACGGTGCCCGAGCGCATCAGGTCGAGGAACTCGTCGCGGTAGCGGTCGACGCAGAACGAGTCCGACAGCGTCATCGACACTTCGCGTCCGGCTTCATGCGCCAGTTTCGCCGTCTGCCGGATCGCTTCCTTGGCGCGCGGCGGATCCCACAGATAGCCCTCGAAATAGGTAACCTTGGCGCCGGAGGCCTTGTCGGCCTCGACATCCTCGGGACCGAGCTCGACGCAGGCGCCGAGATAGGTGTTCATCGAGCGCTCGCCGTCCGGCGTGACGAAGATCATCGAGCGCGCCGTCGGCGGCTGGCCCTGGAGTGGCTTGGTGTCGAAGGCGACGCCCTGGGCCTGGATGTCGTGGGTGTAGATTTCGCCGAGCGGGTCGTTCGAGACCTTGCCGAAGAAGGCGGCGCGGCCGCCGAAGCTGGCGATGCCGGCCGCCGTGTTGCCGGCGCTACCGCCGGACGCCTCGATCGCCGGGCCCATGCGGCTGTAGAGCAATTCGGCGCGCCTGGTGTCGATCAGGTTCATCGCGCCCTTGATGATGCCGTTGGTCTCGAGGAAGGCGTCGTCGCACTGGGCGATGATATCGACAATGGCATTGCCGATGCAAAGCACGTCATAGTCCGGCATCAATCTCTCCGCCTGGGAACCTGCCGGCTTTCTGCCATGCCGGTCGGGCGCGGGTCTAGCGAGTTGCCGCCCTTTTGCCTACCCCGAAAATCGGCATCGGGTTCCGCCATTCCGGCCAATGGCCGCGTTTATTCGCCGGCTGCTGCAGCCATCGCATCAAACTGGACCATATCGGCCGTGAAGATGGCGGCTATGGTTGCATCGGGATCGAAACATTTCCGCCTGGCCGTCGGCTAGAAGCGATCCGATCGAAGTTTCTGAAAAGCGCGAACCGGCAATGCCCGCAAAGACCGACATGACCACCGAACTGGCCCTTCTTGGCGTGCTGGCCGTGCTGTGGGGCGCGTCCTATAGCTTCATCAAGGTCGGCGTCGAGACGATCCCGCCGGTCACCTTCATCGCCGCGCGCACCCTGATCGCCGGCGCCATCCTGCTCGCCATCATCCGCTGGCGCGGCCTCGCCATGCCGAGAGACGCCGCAACCTGGCGTCGCTTCGCCTTCCAGGCCTGCTTGAACAGCGTCGTACCCTTCACCCTGATCGCCGCCGCCGAGCGCTCCATCGATGCCGGCCTTGCCACCATCCTCAACGCCACATCGCCGATCTTCACTTTCCTTCTGACGGCGCTGATCACCCGCCACGAGCCGGTGACGCTGCGCAAGCTGGTCGGCGTCGGCGCCGGCATTGCCGGCATCTGCCTGATCGTCGGCACGGAGGCGCTCGGCGGCCTCGGCCATCAGCTCTGGGCGCAGCTTGCCGTCATCGCCGCCACCGTCAGCTATGCGGGCGCCGCAATTTTCGGGCGCAACTTCAGGGGGCTCGACCCGATGCTGCCGGCCGCCGGCTCGATGATCTGCGGCGCCGCGATCTTGATCCCGCTGAGCCTTGTTTTCGACCGGCCGTGGACGCTCTCGCCATCGACCGCATCGATCTTCGCGTTGATTGGACTTTCGGTCTTTTCCACCGCGCTCGCCTTCTCGATCTTCTTCCGTCTCATCCACACGCTGGGCTCGGTCGGCACCACGTCGCAGGCCTATCTGCGCGTGCCCATCGGTGTCGGCATCGGCGCGCTCTTCCTGGGCGAGAGCCTCGGTCCGACGGCCTGGCTCGGCATGGGTTTCGTCGTCGTAGGCGTCGCGGCGATGACCATCCCCGCGCGGCAGAGGAAGCTTGCGCAATAGTTGCGCTGCTCGACAAGGGTGCCTATCTCGGAAGCGTCTTTGTCGATGAGGGGTTGGAGACGCCGTGATCCTCGACGCTGCCCGAGCCGCCGCCAGCCGGCTGTTCTCGCCCGAATTCCGCTCCGTCTTCCTTAAGACATTGGGGCTGACCCTGCTGGCGCTGGTGGCCTTTTGGTTCGGCATCGAGAGCCTGCTCGAATGGCTGGCCTGGCCGTGGCTGCAGGGGCTTCTGCCCGGCCTGCCGTCCTGGGCCGGATGGCTGGGCGCCATTGTCGCCGGCATCCTTCTGGCGATGGGGATGGCTCTTCTTGTCGCGCCGGTGACGGCCGTGATCGCCGGCCTGTTCCTCGACGACGTCGCCGAAGTGGTCGAGCGTATCGATTATCCGGATGATCCGTCGGGCCGTCCCGTGCCAGCGCTGCACTCGCTGGCGCTGGCGATAAAATTCTTCGGCGTCGTTGTCCTCGGCAACATAGTCGCCCTGCTGTTGCTCCTGGTGCCGGGCATCAACATCGCCGCGTTCTTCATCGTCAACGGCTACCTGCTCGGGCGCGAGTTCTTCGAATTCGCCGCCATGCGCTTCCGCCCGGAGGCAGAGGCCAAGGCGCTGCGCAGGAAACATGCCGGCACGGTGTTCCTGGCCGGCCTGGTCATTGCCGCCTTCCTCGCCGTGCCGCTGCTCAACCTTTTGACCCCGCTGTTCGCCGCCGCCATGATGGTCAACCTGCACAAGGCGGTATCGGCGCGGGAAAAGGCGTAACTCTGTCCGGCCGTCAGTCGCCCGGCTTGCCAAACAGCGATTGCAATTTGCCGAACGGCATCGCGGAGCGGGTGAAGCCGAACGTGCCTTCCTGCTGGATCTCGCGCGCCGCCGTCTCCAGCATGCCGAAGGCGAAATTGGTCAGCCACGGTCCGAGCGAGATGCGCTTGACGCCCGCCTGGGCGAGGTCGGCGGTGGTGAAGCCTGGCCGCGCCATGACATTGACCGGCTTGTTCACCGCAGAGCAGATCATCCGCACCGTCTCGACGTCGCTCAACCCTGGCGCATAGAGAACGTCGGCGCCGGCCTGCTCGAAGGCCTGCAGCCGCTTGATCGTGTCGTCGATATCGGTCCGGCCCCACAGGAAATTCTCGGCCCGCGCGGTGAAGACGAAATCGTGCTTCAGCGCCCGCGCCGCCTCGACAGCCGCGGCGACGCGTTCGACCGCATGCGAAAATTCATAGATGGGCTTTTCCGGATCGCCGGTGTGGTCCTCGATCGAGCAGCCGGCAAGCCCGGCCGCCTCGGCCGCGAAAATGGTCTCGGCGGCCTGTTCGGGGCTGTCGCCCTTGCCGCGCTCGAGGTCGGCCGAGACCGGCAGGCTGGTCGCCGCCGTCACTTCGCGGCAATGATGGATCATCTGGTCGAAAGTCACCGCGCCGTCGGGCAGGCCGCGCGAGAAGGCAAAGCCGGCGCTCGTCGTCGCCAGCGCCTTGAAGCCGAAGGAGGCGAGAAGCTTCGTTGTGCCGATATCCCAGGGGTTGGGCATGACGAAGGTCGAGGCGTGCAGGTCGCGAAAGATCTTGCCCTTGTCCATGGATGCTTCCCTCCAGACATCGAATTGCCGGGAAAGTCTATCGCGCCGATTTTCGCCGGGCAAACGAATGCGTTTGGCTCAGAAGCGTTTCTCGTTTTCTGCTGACAAACGCTCGAACGCCTTGGAGCCAGGCACGTAGCGCGACGCTTTCTTGCTCCAGCGGTAGGTCACGGAGATCTTGTGCGACGAGGCCTTGGGCTGCTCGCCCTCGCAGTCCTCGCCCGGCACGGTAGCGTCTGTGACCGTCGCCTTGATCGCCGCATAGCGCCGGCCGTCCGCGAGCGTCTTGAAGGCAAGATCCTGCGTCCGCTTGTAGCAGTAGTTTTCATCGAACGTGTTGATGGTGTCGACCAGCTCGAAGCGGTCGTTGCGGACCATGAGCAGCAACGTGCTGACATAGCCCTGGCTCGAATTGAAATGCGTGCTGGTGATGACGACGGCGTCATCGCCGGCGCTGATCGAAAGCCTGGCCGGTTCGCGAAAAAACGTGCTCCGATCGGTGGCGACATTGACCGCATCGAGCAGTTTCGGCTCACCGCTGAGGTCGTAGAGCGCCAGCACAGCGAAACCCTCGGCGCTGTCGGAGGCTTGCCCGAGGTCGAACAGCATCGTCAGCCGCTCCCCGCCGCCGGCTTTGATGTCGAGCACGGCGGCGCTCGACAGGTCGCCGGTCGCAGGCGGCGCCTCGTCATCGGCCTCGCCGCTGATGGGGCGGATCTTGATCGGCGAAGTGCCGGCGAGAACCGGAACGACCATGTTGGCTAGGTCGAGATAGGTGATGCCGTTATGGCCAGGGACGGCGCTGCTCAGTTCCGGGAAGCTGGCGTTCTGTGCGCCTGCCGCAGCCCACAGCCAGGGCAGCAACAGGCAAGCGAGAATGAAGCGATACAAAATGGAAATCATATGTGCGGGTGCCCCTCGAAAGAGCGCACGCTAGCACGGAGTTTTGCAGCGCACAGCCGGGGGCAAGGTCGAACATAGGCTCAGGGGATCGGCACCAGCCCGGCCAGCTCGCGCATGTCGTCGAACAGGATGCCGCCGGCCTCTTCCAAACCATGCGGATCGGAATAGGGGTCCGCGTGATAGGAGAAGACGCGCATGCCGGCGGCGATGCCGGCCTCGGTGCCTGCGACGCTGTCCTCGATGACGATGCAGTCGGCCGGCGCGAAGCCCATGGTCTTTGCCGCGTAGAGGAACAGGTCCGGAAACGGCTTGCCGCGCCCGACCATGGTCGAAGAGAACATGGCGTGCTCGAACAGCGGCAACAGCCCGGTCTGGCCGAGGGTGATGTGCATCTTCGACACCCGCGCCGAGGAGGCGACGCAGTAGGCGATGCCGGCGGCCCGCACCTTCTCGATGAAGTCGCGCACATAAGGGATTGCCTCGACGCCATGCGCGAACAGGTCCGGCAGGCCGGCGTTCCAACGGTCGACGAAATCGACGCCGAGCCTGACCTCGGTCGCCGCTTCGATCTCTTTCTGCACCGAGGCCATGCTGCGGCCGGAGAAGTTCTTGCGGCAATATTCGAAGGTGGTGGCGAAGCCGGCGCCGCTCAGCCACTCGGCGAGGCGCCGGTTGGCAAGGTTTTCGGTGTCGACCAGGACCCCGTCGCAGTCGAAGATGACCAGCTTTGGAAAGGGCCCACGCATCAAGCGGTGCCGGTAGACCCGAAACCGCCGCCGCCGCGCGTCGTGCTGCCGGCCAGGGAACGTTCTTCCACCGCCACCTGAGTCACCGCGGCAAAGACGATCTGGGCGATGCGCATGCCGCGCGTCACCGCGAAGTCCTCGTCACCGAGATTGACCAGCAGCACCTTCACCTCGCCGCGATAATCGCTGTCGATGGTGCCGGGCGAATTGAGAACGGTGAGGCCGTGTTTGAAGGCAAGACCGGAGCGCGGCCGGACCTGGCCTTCCATGCCTTCCGGAATTTCCACGATCAGCCCGGTCGGCACCAGCGCGCGTTTTCCGGGCAGGATCAGCAAAGGCCGGTCTTCCGGCACCGCGGCGCGCAAATCCATGCCGGCGGCGCCTGAGCTTTCATAGGCCGGCAGCGGCAGGCCTTCGCCATGCGGAAGCCGGACGAAACCGACGGAGGGGCCGATGACGGAGGAGGGATAGACAGCTGTGCGCATGAGCCCATTCCTATCGGCGCGAGTGCCGGAAAGGTCAACCCGGCAGCAACGCTATCAACGCCTTTCTTTCGAGGCGGTTCCTGCTCAGCGCAGCTCCACGGGTACGACTGTCGTCTCCTTGATCTCCTCCATGACGAAGGAGGCCGAGACATCCGACAGCGCCACCTTGGCGATCAGCCGCTGGTAGAGCCGGTCATAGGCCTTCACGTCGGCGACGCGGGCTCTCAGCACATAGTCTAGATCGCCCGACATGCGGTAGACGCCGGTGATCTCGGCAAAGCCGGTCACCGCCGCGCGGAACTTATGCAGCCAGTCCGGATCGTGGTTGGAGGTGCGGACCAGGATGAACACGGAGAGGCCGAGCCCGAGCTTGTCGGCATCGACCAGCGCCACGCGCCCGGTGATGACGCCGTCCTCCTCCAGCCGCTTGACCCGCCGCCAGCAGGCATTGCGCGACAGCGCCACCCGCTCCGACAGCTGATCGACCGACAACGTGCCGTCGCGTTGCAGCTCCGCCAGCAATCTTCGATCTATTTCATCGATTTCTATGCTCATCATGGGATGAATGTCCCAAATTGTTGCTCATCGCAAGGACAATTTGGGATCGATGAACCTTTGACCCGTGGCACGATACCCAGCATCGGGGCTCATCCCGGCAGGAGGGATCACCATGACGACGTTTTCGAAGCTGTTCACCTCTCACCCGGCCAAGGTGGGCGAGACCTATTTCAGCCACATGGCCTTCGCCGCCTGGTTCTGCTCGCGCCTGTCGCTGGCCGCGGGCGCGGCGCTCGTTCACGCTTTCTTGCCATTTCTGTTCGAGACTACCGCCAGCCGAATCGTCCGCGAGCTCTATGAGCGGACGCACAACAGAGGCTCACACGCGGTCAAGGAGCCCAAGGCTCTGATGGACCGCGCCTAGCAACGGTGGAATGCGATGTGCCGGTGGGCGGCCTATTTTGGTGAAGCGGTCTTCCTCGAAGACATCATCACCGCGCCCTGCCATTCGCTGATCGCCCAGAGCCACTGCGCCCAGGAAGCCAAGTCGCCGACCAATGGCGACGGTTTCGGCCTTGCCTGGTATGGCGACCGGCCCGAGCCCGGCCTCTATCGCGACATCCTGCCGGCCTGGTCGGACCCCAATCTGAAGAGCCTGTGCCGGCAGATCAAGTCCGGCCTGTTTCTCGCCCATGTGCGCGCCTCGACCGGCGGCGCCACCAGCCGCATGAACTGCCATCCCTTCATCTCCGGCCGCTGGTCGTTCATGCATAACGGCCAGATCGGCGGCTTCGAGAAGATCCGCCGCGCGCTGGAGAATTCGCTCTGCGACGCCGTCTTCGACCAGCGCGAGGGCACCACCGATTCCGAGCTCTTTTTTCTCCTGATGATCGACGAGGGTCTGTCCGAAGACCCGCAAGGCGCGGTGTCGCGCGCCACCAGTCGCGTGCTGGACGCCTCGCGCCGCGCTGGCCTCGAGCCGGCGCTGAAGCTGACGGCTGCTTTCTCCAACGGCCAGGCGCTCTATGCCGTGCGCTACGCCACCGACGATCATGCGCCGACGCTCTACACCTCCGTCTTCCGCAACGGCGCGGGCCGCTGCATCGTTTCCGAACCCTTCGACCGCGACGGCGGCGAGTGGCAGGCGATCCCGCCGTCGAGCTTCGTCACCATGACGGCGGACGGCATGGGCATTCGGCCTTTTGCACCTGCAGCGAACAAGCTGGCGCTGGTCGGCTAAACACGATCTCGATCCGTCGAGACCGGTGCGGTCCGGGCCGGAATCGCCCGGCGAACGCCGCCATCTTTCCGGCCTGCCTTGGGCAAAGGATCAGCAAAACATCAGCGCGACGTAAGGACGCCAAACCGGCCTCCTGTCATCTCTGGCGTCTCACCGGCGGCGAATGGTTTTCATTCGCGGCCCCGGTTGGATGCGCAAAAGAGGATGACGCAACAATGTGCAGATGGGCCGCCTATCTCGGCGAAGCGATATTCCT
The DNA here is from genome assembly GCF_004022605.1 of Mesorhizobium sp. M4B.F.Ca.ET.089.01.1.1. Classification (NCBI taxonomy): domain Bacteria; kingdom Pseudomonadati; phylum Pseudomonadota; class Alphaproteobacteria; order Hyphomicrobiales; family Phyllobacteriaceae; genus Mesorhizobium; species Mesorhizobium sp. M4B.F.Ca.ET.089.01.1.1. The sequence continues at coordinate 2,538 of NZ_RZOS01000154.1, read as the reverse complement.
TGAAGAGATCGTCACCGCACCTTCCCACTCGCTGATCGTTCAGAGCCGCGACGCGCGGGAGGCGAAATCGCCGACAAACGCCGACGGCTTTGGTCTCGCCTGGTATGGCGGGCGGCCCGAGCCTGGGCTCTATCGCGATATTCTGCCGGCCTGGTCAGACCCTAATCTGAAAAGCCTATGCCAGCAGATCAGATCCGGCCTTTTCCTGGCCCACGTTCGCGCCTCGACCGGTGGCGGCACCGGCCGCATGAACTGCCACCCGTTCATTTCCGGCCGCTGGTCGTTCATGCATAACGGCCAGATCCACGGCTTCGAAAGGATACGCCGCGGCCTGGAGAACTCGCTTTCGGACGCCGTCTACGACCGGCGCGCGGGCAGTACCGATTCCGAGCTGTTCTTCCTGCTGATGATCGACGAGGGCCTGTCGCGCGACCCGCATGGCGCGGCAACGCGCGCCGCCAATCGCGTGCTCGACGCCTCGCGCCGCGCCGGTCTGGACCCGGCGCTGAAGCTCACCGCCGCCTTCTCGGACGGCAAGGCACTGCACGCCGTGCGCTATGCCACCGACGATCATGCGCCGACGCTTTACACCTCGGCCTTTGGCAGGGGCCGCTGCATCGTCTCGGAGCCCTTCGACCGCGAAGGCGGCGAGTGGCAGACGATCCCGCCATCGAGCTTCGTCACCATTACACGCGATGGCATGGTCGTTCGGCCCTTTACTCCTCTGGCGGAGCTGGCGCTCGCGAGTTGAACCATCCGGCCGCGCATACCAGCGCAATCCCGATCAAGCGAGGCCGATCCTCGGATGCTGAACTCGGCTTGAAGCCGCGCCACAGTCCGCCATCTTGATCAGCAGGCGCGGCCAGCAAGCCGGAGCATTCGTCATGGACATCGCCTTCGCCTCGACCATCGAGCTCGCCACCGCGATCGCCGCGCGTAGAATCTCGGCCGCCGAGGCGTTGGATGCGCATCTTGCGCAGATCGACAGGGGCAACGGGGCGGTCAACGCCATCGTCACCCTCGACAGGGAAGGGGCTCGCGAGCGCGCCAGGCAGGCGGACGTTGCGCGGGCGCGCGGCGACGCGCTTGGACCGCTGCACGGCGTGCCCTTCACCCTGAAGGACACGCACGACACGGCCGGCATGAAGACCACGGTCGGCTTCCCGCCGTTTGCCGACTATGTGGCGAAAAAGGACAGCCCGGTCGCGGCGCGGCTGAAGGCGGCTGGCGCGATACTGATCGGCAAGACCAATGTCGCGACCATGCTCAGCGACTGGCAATCGGACAATCCACTGTTCGGCCGCACCGGCAACCCCTGGAATCTGTCGCGCACCGCCGGCGGCTCCAGCGGCGGCGCTGCGGCGGCGGTTGCAGCGGGCATGACGCCGTTCGAGATCGGCACCGACATGCAGGATTCCATCCGGCTGCCGGCTGCCTTCTGCGGTGTCTACGGCCTGAAGCCGACCGAGCACCGTGTTTCGCTGGCCGGCGCTTTTCCCGATCCGGGCGGGACGGCGCGCAGCGTCCGGCTGATGTCGTGCCTCGGCCCGCTGGCGCGCAGCGCCGAGGACCTGGCACTGATCTACCGGATCATCGCCGGACCGGATGGAGGCGACACCGACCTTGCGCCGGTGCCGGTCGAGGCTACGGAGACGCCGGACGTCGGCACGCTGCGCTTCGCCGTCGCCACGACCTTCCCTGGCTTCCCGGTGGCTGGCGAGATCAGCGCCGCCGTCGAGAAGCTTGGCGAGAAGCTCGGATCGGCAGGCGCCATGGTCGATGAGGCAAAATTGCCCCGGATCGATCTGCACGACGATCTCGCCGAGGGCGGCGCGCTGATCGGCATGATGCTGGAGGCCGCGCAGCCGGACCCGCCGGAACAGCCGACGCCCGTCTCGCGCTGGTTCACGGCGCTCGCCCGCCGCGACCGCTCGATTCTCGGCTGGGACCGGTTCTTCGAAAGCTGCGATGCGCTGCTCTGCCCGGTCGCCATGACCACCGCCTTCCCGCATTGCGCGCCGGGAACGGCGATCGAGGTCAACGGCAGAGAGGAAAACTATTGGATGCTGCCGGCCTATGGCGCAGTGTTCAATTATTCCGGCCATCCGGCGCTGACGATACCCGGCGGGTACGATAGCGAGGGCCTGCCCATCGGCCTGCAGTTGGTCGGCGGGCGCTGGTCGGAATCGCGGCTGCTCGGCATTGCCGCGGCGATGGCGCCGCTCAGCGGCGGCTTTCGCCGACCGCCCGGCTATTGAGCGAAGCGGTTCAGCCAGTAAGGCTGAAGCAATGGATCGCGCTCGCCGGCCAGGATTTCGCGGGCGGCAAAAAGACCGACCGCCGGCGCCAGCGTGATGCCGGAATGCATGACGGCGACATAGAGCCCGTCCATCCCCTCGGCGCGGCCGATGATCGGGAAGCCGTCGACCGGGGTCGGCCGGTAGCCGACCGTGTGGAAATCGAGCTCCAGCCCCTCGGCGCCGCGCAGCATCGCCTTCGTCGCCTTGAACAGCTCGCGCGCCGTGTCCTCCGCATTCT
>NZ_RZOS01001549.1:0-399 GCF_004022605.1 Mesorhizobium sp. M4B.F.Ca.ET.089.01.1.1 | reverse complement strand
ACCCGTCTTTTGTCAGGGCCGTTCCACCATAGCCATGTTTGCCTTCACCTCCGGTCCGGGCCTTCCATCCAGCCCATCCGCGTCGACCCAGCCGCCAAGTGCTTCCGGCGACAGTGGCTTCGATCCCGAACCCCGGATGCTCTGTGACGGCATCGAATTTGTGTTGCCCGCCAGGAGCGGCAAAGCCGGTCATGGCCTTTGAAAACGGGTGACGCGAATGCGCGGCCATGTCGGCGGCGATTGCCAGCATGCCCGGATCAATCGAGTCCGCATTGACCAGCCGGGGCTGGCCGAGCGTGAGCGTGCCGGTCTTGTCGAACACGGCAGTATCGATCGCCGCGAGGCGCTCCATGGCCGAACCGTCCTTGACCATGATACCGCTCTCGAAAAGCCGCCGCG
>NZ_RZOS01001548.1:0-400 GCF_004022605.1 Mesorhizobium sp. M4B.F.Ca.ET.089.01.1.1 | reverse complement strand
GTCTGCGGCACGCCGGGTTGGCGCGGCGAGGGGGAAGTAGGGATCTTGACGACGGACGATGGCGTCGGCTTTGCCGTTGAAGGTTCGGTGTCGGTACCCGACGGCCCTGTTGCCGGAGGGGGCGGCTCAGATGGTTTGGGCGGTTGCGGGGTGTCGCCGGTGTTAACCTCGAGACCCTCGCCCAGCCAGGGCAAATTGAAACTGTCGAAAATACCTTCGTTGACGCCGGCGACGGACTTCGTCCCGTTCGCATGCTCGGTCACCCCAATTTCGGGCGACCGATCCCCCCAAAGCATAGTTAGCCGCCGGAGCTGCATTCGGCGCATCGGATCTGCCTCGGCCGCGTCGATGACCTGCGCGAGAAATCCGCTTGGATGAAGCGATCGCTCCGGCATCCATT
>NZ_RZOS01001547.1:0-400 GCF_004022605.1 Mesorhizobium sp. M4B.F.Ca.ET.089.01.1.1 | reverse complement strand
GTATAAGATGAATGGGTACTTTCCCATCAAGCTCCATAGAGGGGGCCATCATGAGCGAGCGTTGGAAAGGCATAATCACTAACTGCGCGAGTTTGAGAAATCTTGCCCTGGTTTGTGGGTTCTTTTTTGCTTTAAGCGGCACTGCTTCAGCTGATTCCTGCGGAACAGATGCTACTGCCGGTTGGGATGTCGAGAATCCTCCGGCCGAGGATCGTCAAGCAATTCAAGATCTCTTGTCCCGCTATGCCTGGACGATCGACGAAAGAAATGCACCCGCGTTCACTGGTCTCTTTGCGGAACCGAGATCGTCTTACTATAAGATTTGCAGTTCAGGCAACAGTATCCTCAAGTTGACACTCGGCATGGGTCCGGAGTCGGCAACCGATCTCCTCGGACAGAT
>NZ_RZOS01001546.1:0-400 GCF_004022605.1 Mesorhizobium sp. M4B.F.Ca.ET.089.01.1.1 | reverse complement strand
TCGGGAAGCTCTGCCAAAACTTCGCCGGTCGACGGATTGACGACCTCGAACGTCTTATTGCCAACCGGTCTGCCGAGTGCCGGCAGGCGATGGACGGCGCCAAACAGGTCCGGGGATTTCAGGTGGCGGATCATCGGCAGGCACAGGGGCAAACCGGGTTCCTCTCAAAGGCAGCTGATATGTATAATCGGCAGAGCCTCGGCGTGTACTCCGCACCTGCGGGTTCCTTATAGGGCCTCGGCCATACGGCTGGTAGACCATTCCACTCAACTTGAAAGGGAGAATTCTTGAACTCTTCTGGTCGATGGCTTGCGGTTCTCATCAGGTGCAAACTGAACAATGGACATCGGCTTCCCCACCGCGCGTACCGGCCATCGGTCCGAATAGCAGCAGTGCAGCC
>NZ_RZOS01001545.1:0-400 GCF_004022605.1 Mesorhizobium sp. M4B.F.Ca.ET.089.01.1.1 | reverse complement strand
CGGGTGAGCGTCTCGATCCTCTCCTACGGCTTCGCGCACCCCATCGTAGACAAGACGTCGACGGCGAAGAAGGGCCAGCCAATCGAACTGATAGGCGACGTCACGCAACGCGCGGGCACGTCTACGCGGTCGTCAGGACGCCGAATGGCAACGAGGACAGGGCCTTGCGGCACCACCACGCCCATGATCCAAGGCACGGCCCCGCCAAGCTCGACATCGGACCCAAAGGCTCAACGAAAGATGAACTTCCGAGTCGGAACGCTTGAGAGGGAAGAGGATTCCAATTGACTATTCGCGGGTTAACCTGTCGCGTCCCTCGACCCCGGCTCTCTCTTCAATTGCTCGGCTTACCCGCATTGCAATGCGGTCGCCGCACCTGAATCGAGCAAGGCGGTGACGC
>NZ_RZOS01001544.1:0-401 GCF_004022605.1 Mesorhizobium sp. M4B.F.Ca.ET.089.01.1.1 | reverse complement strand
GTGAGACATCCACTATCATGGACCACGCCACCAAGGGCGAGGCGCCGTTCGCCAACCTAGTGAAGACGCAGTTGGACAGCCAACCGGCTTCGCGGACCGAAACCCGCGAGTATCCCAATGGCGGTCGGAAGGGGCTTCTCTTTTCGGACGGTCGGCAGAAGGCGGCCCGGTTGGCTCGCGATATTCCGCGGGAGGTAGAGCAGGACATTTTTCGACAAGTGTTGGCGCTGGCCACACGGGCGCTGCTCCAGGCGGGTCGCGAACCGCGGCCTGATCGCGGTCTTTACATCGCCGTGCTCAAGGTTCTGAGCGACAGCAATTTGCCAATCTTTGACCGAGAGGATGCGCAAACAATCGAGGACCAGGTGAAGCGCCTCCAAAAGGATCATGCAGACCAACCT
>NZ_RZOS01001543.1:0-401 GCF_004022605.1 Mesorhizobium sp. M4B.F.Ca.ET.089.01.1.1 | reverse complement strand
GGCTGCGGCTGATCACGTCGAAGGTCTGGCCCTTAAGCGGGTGGAATGGGTGGGTAATGCGGACCGTGAGGCCGGTCGTCCCCATACGGGCTGCAGTTGACGGCTTTATCCAAATCCAAAGTCGAGAACGGCGTCCGCTTCGCCCAGTCCTGCATTTTGGGGCGTCTGCGCAATCAGACCTTCTTCTCGCTGGCAGAAGCCAATGCCGCCATTCGTCAGGCACTTGATCGCATCAACGACCACGTCATGCGCCGGCTGGGCGTCAGTCGCCGGCAACTGTTCGAGAGTGTCGAGCGTGCCGCACTCGCAAGCCTTCCGAGCGAAGACTACGAGTTTGCCGAATGGCGTTTGGCTCGCGTCTCGACGGATTACCACGTCGAGTTCAAGACCTTCTTTTATTC
>NZ_RZOS01001542.1:0-402 GCF_004022605.1 Mesorhizobium sp. M4B.F.Ca.ET.089.01.1.1 | reverse complement strand
GCCTTGCGCACTGAAGACGCCATCGAAAATTCGAAGCATGCTCGCGACGCCGGCGCCGACACATTGCTCATCCTGCCGCCCTTCTTCGAGGGGCCGGGCGAGCCAGGCGTTCGCTACCACTACGAACAGGTATCCAGCGCCGTGAACACTCCGATCATGGTCTACAATATTCCTCAGTACACCGGTTTCGACATCACGCCTGACGTCTACAAGCGCTTCAGCGAGATCGATACCGTCAAGTACATCAAGGACAGCACCTCCAACATGATGCGCATCGACCAGCTGTCGGCACAGGGTGCGAAGGTGTTCAACGGCTGCGACTATCTGAACTTCTACAGCCTGCTGAGCGGCGCGCCGGGTGTTTTCACTGGTTCCGGCAACGCGGTTCCGGAGCAGCTCGTG
>NZ_RZOS01001541.1:0-402 GCF_004022605.1 Mesorhizobium sp. M4B.F.Ca.ET.089.01.1.1 | reverse complement strand
ATTTTAATCCTCATGCGCAAGTGCCATTTGAACCAAGCTTCAGGTGGCCAGAAGAGGTTTCCCGAAATTACTATGACGTGACGGCCGGCCAACCGATCCAAATACATCCCGATCGCGCGTTGGTTTCCCGGCAGGTTTTTGAATTGAGCCCTTTCTGGATGCACCATCTCCTTGAAAGCAATGGTTTTGTCGGATGTCTCCGTCGCTCGAACTATTGCTGATGGATCCAGGCATGACCGCTTTGCGCCTGATGTCGGCCGTAGAGGGAAACTTAGCCTGTGTCCGGGAGCAGACATCGGGATTAAACATGCTGGAGGTTTTGGTCGCACCTCATCTCACGTCGTGAAGCGAAGGTAGCTTCCGGTAGCAGCCGACACTCGCGCTTTCCGCACGCTAGTGAGC
>NZ_RZOS01001540.1:0-402 GCF_004022605.1 Mesorhizobium sp. M4B.F.Ca.ET.089.01.1.1 | reverse complement strand
CTCTACGACTTTCCGTCACATGCACATCGTAGCTTAGCCGCCTCGCTAGAGTCCGATGAAGAGGCGGGTATGTGGGGGCACCGCACGATCTCGCCTGGGCCTTTCGATCCGTTCGGTCTGCTTGCGCAGTTTGGTTCGTCCGGTTTCGACCAGTTGATCGACTGCTATGGTGACATGCCTTTGAACAAGGCATGGGGCAGCTTGACGGCGTTCGCCAGCGATCCTCTGTGGCAAACGCTGTGCGAACGGCTCGCAATGGACCCAGCATTCGAGGATCGCCCGATTTGGCTCGTTGGCGCTCAGCAGTCAGTACAGATCTGACTCGTGTTTTCTCGTTCTTCTGTGCTTTAATCGTAAGCGCGAAGCTGAGCCCGTCAGCTCGGGGAATTCCAAGTCATGAAG
>NZ_RZOS01000153.1:0-12161 GCF_004022605.1 Mesorhizobium sp. M4B.F.Ca.ET.089.01.1.1 | reverse complement strand
CAGGACTTTCGCTGGGTCAACGCCCAGCGCATCGACGTCTCGGGCGGCATGAATATCTAGGTAACCTGGCGGATCAGCCCTTCGAAGCCGTCGGCGAGATTTGAATTGCCGGCGGCGACGAAGCTCGAAAGGCGCCTGGCTCGCCCAGGAGTCTTGTTGGCATCGAGCAGCACCGCCCTGCCTTCATGCATGACGAAATCGAACTTGCCATAATCGAAACCAAGTTCACGCCTTATAGCGCGAAGCTCGTCGGGAACCGGAACAGGTTCGCGGCGGATCGTATCGTCGCCGTTCACGAGACTTTGCGGAGAGCGATGCCCGCTGCTGGTGCTGCGCGCGCCGAGGCGTTAAGGGGCACCGATATATTCCTCCGCGATCCCGTCGGCGAAAGACCGCGTTCCTCGTGCGAATGCGGGTCGGGAAAAATTTCGCGCGGTTCGCTCCTTGCGCGCGCCTTGACTCTCGAAACCCTCCGGCCTATCTCAGCGCCACGTTAGCACTCGCCTTGCGTGAGTGCTAACTCATATCCGGCCTCGCCGGATGGAGGAACAGTTCTCACCGTTCTCATCGAGGAAGACACTAATGGCAAAGTCCAAGTTCCGCCCGCTTCATGACCGCGTGGTCGTTCGCCGGGTCGAATCCGAATCCAAGACCGCCGGCGGGATCATCATCCCGGATACGGCGAAGGAAAAGCCGCAGGAAGGCGAGATCATCGCCGTCGGCTCCGGCGCCCGCGACGAGGCCGGCAAGCTCGTGCCGCTGGACGTCAAGGCCGGCGACCGCATCCTGTTCGGCAAGTGGTCCGGCACCGAAGTCAAGCTCAATGGCGAAGACCTTCTGATCATGAAGGAATCCGACATCATGGGCATCATCGGCTGAACATCGGCCTCACCGTCAACTGAATCTTGAATCTGCGGGTTCGACCCGAACCCCTGACAGGAGCTTACAATGGCTGCAAAAGACGTAAAGTTTTCCCGTGATGCCCGCGAGCGCATGCTGCGCGGCGTCAACATCCTCGCCGACGCGGTGAAGGTGACCCTCGGCCCCAAGGGCCGCAACGTCGTCATCGACAAGTCGTTCGGCGCCCCGCGCATCACCAAGGACGGCGTCACCGTCGCCAAGGAAATCGAGCTTGAGGACAAGTTCGAGAACATGGGCGCGCAGATGGTCCGCGAAGTCGCTTCGAAGACCAACGACATCGCCGGTGACGGCACCACGACCGCGACCGTTCTGGCGCAGTCGATCGTCCAGGAAGGCCACAAGGCGGTTGCCGCCGGCATGAACCCGATGGACCTGAAGCGCGGCATCGACCTCGCCGTGACCGAAGTCGTCGCGGCGCTCGGCAAGGCCGCCAAGAAGATCAAGACCTCCGAAGAGGTTGCCCAGGTCGGCACCATCGCCGGCAACGGCGATGCTTCGGTCGGCAAGATGATCGCCGAAGCGATGCAGAAGGTCGGCAACGAAGGCGTCATCACGGTTGAGGAAGCCAAGACCGCCGAGACCGAACTCGAAGTCGTCGAAGGCATGCAGTTCGACCGCGGCTACCTCTCGCCCTACTTCGTCACCAACGCCGACAAGATGGTTGCCGAGCTCGAGGACGTCTACATCCTCCTGCACGAGAAGAAGCTGTCCAACCTCCAGGCCATGCTGCCGGTTCTCGAAGCCGTCGTGCAGACTTCGAAGCCGCTGCTCATCATCTCGGAAGACGTCGAAGGCGAGGCCCTGGCCACGCTGGTCGTCAACAAGCTGCGTGGTGGCCTGAAGATCGCCGCCGTCAAGGCGCCGGGCTTCGGTGATCGCCGCAAGGCCATGCTGGAAGACATCGCCATCCTCACCGGTGGCCAGGTCATCTCGGAAGACCTCGGCATCAAGCTCGAGAACGTCGGCCTCAACATGCTCGGCCGCGCCAAGAAGGTGTCGATCTCCAAGGAGAACACCACCATCGTCGACGGCGCCGGCAAGAAGGCCGAGATCCAGGGCCGCGTTGCCCAGATCAAGCAGCAGATCGAAGAGACCACTTCGGACTACGACAAGGAGAAGCTGCAGGAACGTCTGGCGAAGCTCGCCGGCGGCGTTGCGGTGATCCGCGTCGGCGGTGCGACGGAAGTCGAAGTCAAGGAAAAGAAGGACCGCGTCGATGACGCCCTCAACGCGACCCGCGCGGCCGTCGAAGAAGGCATCGTTGCTGGTGGTGGCGTCGCGCTGCTGCGCGCTTCGGCCAACATCAAGGCCACCGGCGTCAATGCCGACCAGGCCGCCGGCATCAACATCGTGCGTCGCGCGCTGCAGGCTCCGGCCCGCCAGATCGCGGCCAACGCCGGTGCTGAAGCCTCGATCGTTGCCGGCAAGATCCTGGACAACAAGGGCGCCACCTTCGGCTACAACGCCCAGACCGGCGAATATGGCGACATGATCGCCATGGGTATCGTCGATCCGGTCAAGGTCGTTCGCACCGCCCTGCAGGACGCGGCCTCAGTCGCCGGCCTCTTGGTCACCACCGAAGCCATGATCGCGGAGGCTCCGAAGAAGGAGTCGGCTGGCGGCGGCATGCCTGGCGGCATGGGCGGCGGCGGCATGGGCGGCATGGGCGGCATGGATTTCTAATCCAGCTCTGGCAGCTTTCGCAACGAGAGGGCGGCATCAATGCCGCCCTCTTTTTTTGCGAACCTCGGTCCGATGAACGATCGACGCCAACGCCGGCCATCGGCGTTAGGGCAACCTCAAAAGAACTGTCGAGTTGGTTGCGCGCGGCTTTGCGTCATCAGAGGCGCAAGGCGGTCGCGTGTGAGGATTGCGCGCTCCCATAGGCGGTTTCGGCATGTGCCTCGCCTTCGACATCGACATTGCGGCCAAGCAGGAAATCGGCGGCTTTCGAGGCATGGCTTGCGGCGCGGAAGATGGCGCGGTTGTCCTCGCGCAAAACCGTCAGCCATGAGCCGATGTAGTCGGCATGGCGCACGCTCGGCTCGATGCCGAGACTGCTGCAGATGAAGGCTGATGCGATTTCGGCGACCAGTTCCTCGCGCGCATAGGTGTTGGACCCGAAGGAGCCGGACAGGTCGCGCGCGAGTCGCCTCGGGTGGCCGGTCCAGTGTCCAAGCTCGTGTTAGGACCCGTCTCCAGCGCGTCTTTTCTGTCATCTTTCTGAACTGGAATCAGGACAGTTTTGGTTGCGTGGGACGCCCGCCGCTTTGCCGGGCGGGCCCGAGGGCCTGCCCGGCAAAGCGGTGGGCGGCGCGAATTGGGGAACCCATGGCCGAACTGTTATTCACTACCGAAGAGTTTGCGCCGAACGGCATATCGCGCCCAGGCGTCCCCATGCTTCTCGATAAGGAGATGCGGCTTATCGAGCCAGCCTGTGCCTGGTTGCTGCACATCGCTCTGGTGCGGGGACGCACGCGCAGTCGGCAGACCTGGCGTACCTATGGAGAGACCCTCTACGATTGGTGGCAGACGCTTGAGGCCAATGAATGGGTGTGGGACGAGGTCGGAGTAGCGGAGATCGCAGCTTACCGGGATCGAATGCTTTTTCGTCCAAGCGATCATACCGGGCGCGCTTACGCGCGCAGTACGATCAATGGTCGCATCAGAACGTTGGCCCTGTTCTACCGATGGTGCGTTGGTGCGGACCTTGCTCACCACGTGCCGTTCACGGCAGATGAGTTGGCGCTGTCGCGAAGCCGGCCGCAGCGCTTCCTGGCCCACCTCGACGCCACCGGTGGACGCCAGATTGTCAATGAGCTGACGGTCCGACAAACATCGACATTGCCGAGACCTCTGTCGCCCGCAACAGTGCGGCAGGTGATGAGCCGGCTGGACTCCCGAAACAGATTGATTGTGGAGTGGGCTATCACCACCGGCATGCGCCGGATGGAAGTAGCCGGATTAAGGCTGCGAGTGCTTCCGAGAGCGAGCACGGATGCCCTTACAGCAATAAAGATCGAGACGACCAAGGGCGGAAAAGCGCGGACAGTTTATCCGCCACAGCCTTTGGTCGACCGTACGCTTGCCTATGTACGTGAGGAGCGCGCCGTCATTATACGGCGCGCGAAATCCCGAAACCCGAACTATGCGGAACCAGATACGGTCTTTCTGACGGAAGCTGGACAGGCGGTGAGTGCTCGGCGCGTAGGCGCGATGTTCGCCGCTGCAGCCACGGCAGCCGGAGTGACTGCTAGCTTCCACGCGCTGAGACATACTTTTGCGACCTCGATGCTCCGGTTCCTGCAACGACGAACACAACAGGAGCCGGAGCTCAATCCGCTCCTCACTCTACAGGTTCTCCTGGGACATGCCGATCTGACTACTACGGCGATCTATTTGCGCGTTGTGGCGACAGACCTGACGCTTGCGGAGGCATCGGTCGAAAACCTTTATGAGGCTTTGTTATAATGGCACAGCGACGCAAGAATTATCGGCTCGATCCATCGCCAGTGGGGCTTGTGGGCGTGCCTGCCTCTCTCGTGGTCAACTTCCTTGATCCCAACGGTCGACTGGAAAGCAGCTTCGACTTCACCGTCTATCGAACTGCGCCGAGGATTGCAGCCGAAACTGCGCTTGCCTTCCGTCACCATCATGCCGGCCACAGCCCGGCCACTCGCGAGGGTGCGTTCAACACACTTTCCCGCTGGTTTGCCTTCCTGAACGATCATACTTCCGAGATCACCTCGATGGGAGATGTCGATACGGCGGTGCTGCACGCCTTTATAGCTTGGCTCAATGCCAAGCCATGGACCAAGAGTTCTCGTCATGGCAGCTGGTCGGTGCTCAAGCAGATGATCGGCTGGCTCAAGCACAACCGACCCGACCTCGTTGCTCGCGATCTTGAAATCCCGTTCAATGCCTTTCCTCGTAAGAATGCGGAGACGCGCCCGCGAGAGGCACTAAGCCGATCAGAGATGGAAGCTGTTCTGGCGGCGGGCCGAAAAGACATCGAGGCGAGCTGGGCGACCTTCCAGAGAGGAAAGGCACTCCTCTCACAGGTTGACCGAGAAGCCATCGCAAGGGAACGTGATCTCAGCCGGCTAGACCTCGATGACCTCGGCGTGATGCTTGCAGTTATTGTCGAGCATTACGGCGGGCTGATGCCTCCGCAGAACGTTACGCTGAAGCGAGGCTCCGGGCGCTGGCGGCTTCACTTCGCCTCGGTCCGACACGGCGGAAACCAAAAGCTTTCCAGCTATCTTCACGCCCTGCCCGAAACGCTGATCCCATACATGATCGCCATCGGCGCGCAGAGCTATGCCAATCCCGAAGCCCTACGCGAACTGCGGCGCGACTGCATGAGCGATCATTTGCTTCTCGAGGGGCGAGAGGTGATGACATGGTCGAAAGGCCGTTCGAACCGACTCCAACGTCGAAGCTTCCTGCGCAACAAGAGCCTGTCGGTGCCACACCTCGTTGACAGAGTTTTGGAAATGACGGCGCGGTTGCTACCGCACGTTCCCGCTCAGGACCGCGATCGGCTCTTCCTTGTTGCGAGCATAAACGGTTCACGCGCAACACAGCTGATCCCCAACTATCTGGCCAGCAAGCATGTTCGGCTCTTTGTACAGCGCCACGATCTCGTTGACGAGAAAGGAGACCCGCTTGCTTTGACCTTGGCGGCCCTGCGCACAACGGGACTTACCCTCGCACACGAGGCACTCGGCCACGACATTCTGAAAACCCAGGTTCTCGCCAACCATGTCACCCCCGACACAACGCAACGGTATATCGATCGGCCGATCGTCCGACGAGCCCAAGAACGCGTCGTCGGCGACCTGCAGGCACGCTTCGTCGATATTGTTCGTGGTACTGACGCTCCTGAGCGGAGGGACGAAATATCGGCAACCGACGCCGCGTATGCCACGGCTGCCGGCTTCACTTGCAAGGATCCCCTCGCCGGCGTCGGGGAAGGTCAGAAAGTTGGCCGGCTGTGTACGGCGTGGCTTGGCTGCTTCACCTGCCCGAACGCCGTCATCCCGCTCGATCCGGATGTTCTGGCGCGGCTGATATCCACGCGCGATGCGCTTGTCGCGGCGCGTCAGGAACTGGCGCCAGATCGCTGGCGTCTTCTTTACGCCCCGAAACTGGAAATCCTCGAGAACGACATCTTGCCGCGCTTCTCATCCGAGCTTCACCTGGCTGCGTCTATGAAAATGGCGCCAGCATTGCCGGTGATCGAATGAAAACGCTGCTCGCCGGAAATCCCGCTGTAGCCGGATGGGCTCAAGCGCCGGTCTCGCCATGGAGTCGCTTCGGCGATGATGAATGGCTGCTCGATATCCGCACTGCCGGCCGGCGCGCTGATCAGAATAGAATAGGCTGGGCGCTAGAGTTGCCGGAGGGAGCTATCATCAGCGAAACGGCATGGCGCAGCCTCCATCGGACGGCAAAACAGTTCCTATGGTCGATGACCGTGAACCCTCCGACCGGGCGCAAGCGTCTGTCGCCAGCGTCGGTGCATAGCAAAGCCGTCACACTGAAGACCATGATCGGGTGGATGGCGCTCGACGGACTGGAGACGTTCAGCAGCATTGATGCCGGGGCCGTGGAGCGCCTGCGGACTTGGCTGCCGACGCGTCCAGGATTGAAGGCGAAGTCAATCACCGCCAACACCATCGTCAACTACATGTTGGTGCTGAAGGATCTCTATCGACAGCGAGCCAAGCTCAATGATGCCCCGTTGGTCGATCCCTTGCCACAAGAAACCACCTATGAAGCGGCAGGATTGACCCCAGCTACGCGCGGTGCGATCCCGTTCATCCCCGACCCCATTGCGATCTCATTGCTGAATGCCGCGCTTCAGTGGGTGGAAAATCATGGCCCTACTATCGTGAGAGCCGAGACCGTCCGCCGCCAGGCCCATGAAGCTGGGCTGACACAAGGAACGAGAAGGCAGGCCTCGGATCATGTTCGAAAGGCATTGCGCCGCATAAACCTGACAGGCCCTGCCGGTGAAGCACTGCTCGGCGCCCATGCGGTCCGCCACGCCGCCACTCGTCTCGTGGAGGCATGCTACATCGTCATCGCCGGCTTTGTCGGCATGCGCGTAAGCGAGATTCTGTCGATCGAAATTGGCGCCATAGAGTCCCACCCGATTGCAGAAACCGGTGTCGAACAAGCTTACCTGGTGGCGAGGTTGTTCAAGACGGTTGACCAGCATGGCGGTCGAATGGAACGCTGGATTGCCCCAGAGCCGGTTGTGAAGGCAGTGGAACTGCTTGAACAGTTGAGCGCGCCGCTGCGCAAAGCATCCGGAAGGCGTGAGCTCTTCCTCGTCAAGAACACGCAGTATGGCGAGGTTGTACCCGTCACCCATATGCACATCGGCTGGCGGATCAATGATTTTGCTCGCCACGTCGGGGTGCCGCTGCACGAGGGAGAGCCCTGGGCGTTCAGCACACACCAGTTCCGCAAGACCTTTGCGCGGTTCATTGCCCGAAAGGACAGGTCGCAGCTTCTTGGCCTTGCCGAACACTTCAAGCATGCATCGGTCGCCATGACCGCGCGCGGGTACGTCGGCAACGACTTCGATCTCCGCCAACTGATCGAGCACGAAAACCGGGCTGAAACGGCGACGGCGTTGGAAAGGATGCTGCTGAGTGATCGACTTGCCGGTCGCATGGGCGAGCGAATCGCAGCGAATAATGCGCGGTTCCGGGGACGAGCGGGTGAGCAGGTACGCCGGGATTACATCGAGTTCGTCCTCACCGATACCGATCTGCGCATCCATGCCTGCGACTATGGTTGGTGCGTGTTCCAGCGGGAGACCAGTCGTTGCGGCGGCGAGGTCGGTCCGAGCGAGGCTGGCCGGAGCCCGGCCGTCTGCCTGGGTTGCGCGAACATGGTGATTGAACTGCGCCATGCGCCTTACTGGCGCGATCGTCGAAGCCGGAATTTGGATCTACTCCCGCGGGCCAACGCGATGACGGCCGCCGTGCTGACAGAGGTAATCGAACAGTGCGACACTGTCCTGACCAGGATCGGAGAAAAGGATGAGTGAACCACGCTCACCTTCCGCTACGTCGGCGGCTCGAGCCTACCGTGCCGCCCTGGCCCGGCTGGTACGCGGCGAGGGCCGCCATCCGGATCATCAGGGGCGGATCGTCCGGATCAGCCCTGCTTCAGTTGCACGTGAGGCGGGAAAAAGCCGAAACCCGCTCTACACGACACATCGGGACATCCTCGATGAAATCGAGGCCGCCGCTGAGGGACCCGGGCCTTCGAAGGACTTAGCCGAAAAGGTTCGCGAACTGGAGGCCGAAATTGCCCTCTTGCGCGCCGATGCCAAGCGGCATGTGGAAGAAAAGCGTAGCCTGGCAAGCCAAAACCTCGCCCTGCTTCACAGAGCAAGGACGGTGGAGGGGCAATTAGCGTCGGTACAGCGGCGAGCCGCATTGGGGCCCGCCGCTGAACCGTCGGCTATGCGGCGGCGCTGAGTTCGCTAGAAGGTTGCTGCGCATGCATCCAATCAACGGCCTTCTGAGCCCTGCTCGCAGCCGCAAAGATGGCGGAAGAATCATTGCGAAGGACCTTCAACCAACTGGCAACGTAGGCCGCGTGATCGGGCCTCGGGCGAGCCGAGATCGACAAGTCAGCGAGAACCATTGCGGCTCCAAGCTCTGCCACAACCTCCTCCATCGCATAGGCCTCCGAGCCAAAACGACCCGAGAGGTCCCGGTCCAGCCGGTGCTTGGCTGCGGTCGCATGAAGGCCTTCATGAAATAGAACGCTATAATGCGACGCACTGTCCTTGAAGTCAGCGAGAGCCGGGACATGCACCCTGTCGGCAGAGGGGAGGTAATATGCCTCACTGCCGCCGAAGACGGTATTGATCCCGAGGTTAGCGTAAAATGAATCGGCTTCGCTGATGCGGTCGTTGTTTGAACGAGGAGCCACCGGCTCAGGCTCAAATCCGTCAACTTGAGCACAGTTGAACACCGAATAGCCACGCGCAAACAGCATGGTGCGCTCTGAACCATCGGCGTCGGCCTCGCCCTCGTCGGATTTACCGCGAACCGGGCTCCAGAAGACGATCGTCGTGGATCGCTCGCCTCCGCGGACCTGGGCGCCAAGGGCTTGCCATTGGCGATAAGTTCCCCACACGCCCGTGGGATAGCCGGCGCTCTGCGCCGCTGCCCAAAGCGTGAGAGTGTTCACGCCGCGGTAAGGCTTTCCGGAAGATATGTTTGTGGGCCGTGATGTCGCCGTTCCATCATGGTGCCACGGCATAACGAAGTCACCTGCACCGGCTTCGATCGCAGCGATGATCGCCTCGGTGACTTGAGCGTAGACGCCTGCGCGCTTCTGAGAGGTCATGATCAAGCCCTCCCTGCATGCGCTGCAGCGGGAAGGACACTTGCGATGAAACCTAACTCGTGAAAGCAGGTCCGGTAATAGTCGATCTGGTGGAAGAAAGCCGGCTGCGGCGGCACCTGTATGGTGTCGCTGCCGGGCATGTAGAAGGCGCGCTCGCCGCCGATGCGAAAATCAGCGCCGGTTGCATGAATGAGCGCCTCGGCCTGCGGGACCATCTCGCGCTCAGGCAGAGGCTCGCCGGCGGCGTAAAGATGTTCGGGCAGATTATCGCACTGCGCGACATCGAAGACGGTGAAGCGCTTCAGGAAGGGCACCGCCTGCGGTTCGTCGCCATCGGTGTCGGCGCGTTGCTTTTCGTTCTTGGGAACAAAGCGGTCAGCGTGAACGATGGTGGTGCCGTGCTCGCCCTTCCTGACATTGCCGCCAAGCGAAAGCGCCTGCCGGAAGGTGAGCCAGTTCTGGCTGGGGAAACCGCGCTCGATGACCGCGCCCCACAGGATCAGGATATTGATGCCGGAATATCGGCGCTGGGTGGCCGCATTCCGCGGCAGGCCGAGGCCTGTCCTTGCCCTGCCCCACGGCTTGACCCATGGCACGGTGCCGCGCTCCAGTTCGGCAATGATGCGGTCGGTGATTTCCTGATAAAGGCTGGCGCCGGTGCGCCCGCCACTGTCTGCGCCAGCCTGTCGGCTGCCGCAACGTTTGTTGTTTGCACGCATCGTGATGTCCTCCGCTCTACAATCGCGCGCCCTCCCCGGAAGCGGGGTGGGCGGCAAAAGCGACCGGAAAGGCCCGCCGTCGGAGGCGGACTGCATCAGCAGGACCGGAACGGAGTGGAGGACCCGAAAGCGACAAGCGAAGGGTTGCGGGACGCCGCGGCGGGCCTAGAAGGGAGTGCTGCCCACCCTGCGCCAGGGGGAAGGCCACAATAGAAAGACGCCGGCCGACAGGCCGGCGACCGTCAGCAGCCGAAGGCTGCCCCGCGCCAGGGGGCGATGCCGCAGGGCCAAGACCGCCTGAGCTTGCCGAAGAAAAGCGGGCTCGGTTCACGAGCACCCGGCCAGCGACTTCAGGCGCGGGCGCTCAGGATTGTTGTTGGCGCCCACGGCAGCTGGATGACCGCAACAAGATTACGAGGAGCGACAGCAAAGCCAGCTGCCACAAACGGCACGCTCCGGCAACAACAGCGTGGCCGGTCTACAGATGCTGCCCCGCACGAGAGCCAGCACGCTTTGAGCGCGCATCGGCGATGCAAGCGTTGCAAGCTGGCCATGTCCACAAGGTCGGCGACCACTATATCGCCGACCACCAACGCGGGCGTACCGTCTAAGTGCAGACCTTTCGCGAGTGCGCGGACCGCGCATTTCATCTGCGATGGCCGGATCTTGCATTCCCGCTTGAGCTGCTCAACGTCAAGGCCTACACGCGCTGCGATCTTGAGAGTGACCCTTCAACTGGGGGAAATCATAAGGGCGCGGTGGAATTCGTCGAACTTTCCCTGTTTTCTCGAGGCGAGTGCGGCGAAGGCTGGGAATTGGGAATCCGGTCCCAGGACCGGGAACTGTTTGATCACAAGCTTCAGATTGGGTTCATGCTTGAAGGCTTTTTGGTAGTTGATATCAGCCAGTCTGCAATGCGGACAGTTGTGGTAGTCATTGAATATGACCAGAACGGCATCGCCTTGCGGGTTGCCGGCGATTGGCGAAGGAGATCGTTGTCGAATGCGCCGCTCCACTTTTGCCTGTCGGTCGACCACGCCTGCCGGTGCAGGTTCGCGCTATATTGGCTCGCCAGCAAGGCGAGGAGTAAAAGAAGAGCTGCGACAGTGATGGCAGTCGGCTTAGACATGAGTCTCCAATCCATGGACGGCGTGGCAGCAACGGCCGCCTTTTTGGTGTAAAATGGGTCAGTTTTGATCGTGCCCCGCAGTTGCTACAGGCGCACAGGTGCCGGTGCGATCTGGCGGTTTCTCAAATACGGCTTTGCGCCATCGGGTCCACCCCAATAGCTGAGCGTCGTTCGCACGGGGAATTGTGTTCACCACGCCGGGCGACTTGACCGTCCACCGCCGGAGCGCTGAACGGTCCGCTAGTGAGGCGCTCCCCGAATCGTCGTTTATCCCGCTCGCCCCGGACCGGGTGACAGCCAGCGTTGCCGCTACGCTGCGGAGAAAAACCGTCAGCGCGTGGCATTCGGACATAAGCTGATCGACGCCAAGAATAAGCCCCACGGAGGTGACCGGTGCGGCCGGAACAAGAAAGAGCGTTGCAGCCATTGTGACGAGGCCTGCACCGGTAATGCGGGTTGTTCCGTTCGAAGGGAACAATGCGACAAACAGCATGAGGATCCGGCAGCCGATCGGGAGATCAGTTTTCGTCGCTTGGGCGATGAAAAGGGCGGCGAGCATCATATTCGTGCCGTCCAGATTGAATGGAATGAGACCCACGACCGAATGCGTGGCGCCGGCCCTTTCCATCTTCTCCATGAGCGAGGCCAGCGCGGCCTCTGAGGAGGACATTGCGAGCAGCAGCTCGTCCTTGATGTATCGGACGAGAGAGAAGAGCGAGCGGCCGTTGTAGCGGCAGACCGCGCCGAACAGGACCGAGAGGAACAAGACTTGCAGGATGTCGCCTTCCGCGAAGGCATTGGCAATCGTTGACGGGATGATGTTCATCAGGAAGCTGGTCACGGACTGCTCGTGAGCCGTGGCCACATAGCCCTTAACGGCTTGGACATCGAGCGAGGCCGGATCGATGTTGAGGCCGGCGCCAGGCTGAACGATATTCGCGACAATCAGCCCGACAACGAGTGCAAGCGTCGAGAAGGTAAGGAAATAAACCATCGCCTTGGCGGCAACT
>NZ_RZOS01001539.1:0-403 GCF_004022605.1 Mesorhizobium sp. M4B.F.Ca.ET.089.01.1.1 | reverse complement strand
GAACCAATGGGGGTATCTGACTCGTTACATCGAGGACGGCAGCATGCCGTTCGACAATAATCTTCTCGAGCGTGACATCAGAATCTTTGCCGCTGGCCGGAAAAGTTGGCTGTTCAGCGATACCGTCGACCGAGGCAGGGCCAGCGCCGTCATCTACAGCCTGATGTTGACCTGCCGCGCCTGTGGCGTCGAGCCGTTAGCGTGGCTGCGCCACGTCCTCACGAATGCCTCAACGCAACGAGGACGCTGATATCTACGATCTGCTGCCCTTCAACTTCGCCAAATCAACAGCAGCCTGATCAGACCAGATACCGTTCCCAATTCGAAAGCCATCCGTCGAAAGCGCTGGCGTCAATGTGCGAGGAAAATAGCGCTTACGATCTCTTCATGGCATGTTAGCAAC
>NZ_RZOS01001538.1:0-404 GCF_004022605.1 Mesorhizobium sp. M4B.F.Ca.ET.089.01.1.1 | reverse complement strand
ATCACCGACAGCTTCACCGCCGTCTCCTCCGACGGCAGCGACAGCCAGCTCGTCACCGTCACCATCCATGGCACCAACGACAGCGCGGTGATCACGGCCAACGGCGCCCAGGACACGTCCGTCACGGAGAAGAGCGGCGTTACCAACGGTACGCTGGGCGATGCGACGGCCTCGGGCGACCTCAACGCAACCGATGTCGACAACGCGGCGACCTTCAACGTCCAGGCTGCCGTGGCCAAGAGCTATGGCACGTTCTCGATCGATGCTGCCGGCACCTGGAGCTATACGCTGGACGACAGCAACGCCACTGTTCAGGCGCTGAACAGCAGCGGCGCGAACACCACGCTGCATGAACTGGTGACGGTCACCACCGTCGACGGCACGCAGCAGGTGATCGACATCAC
>NZ_RZOS01001537.1:0-404 GCF_004022605.1 Mesorhizobium sp. M4B.F.Ca.ET.089.01.1.1 | reverse complement strand
GCGATCCAGGCGCTGCCATTGGTCGAAAGCGGTACGGCCGACGCCTATGGCTTCGGCGACCGCGAACTGGCGCTGGCCTGCGCCTCGCATACCGGCGAGGCCGCGCATGTCGAACTGGCGCAAGCCATGCTGGCGAAAGCCGGTCTCGACAAAACCGCGCTCGAATGCGGCGCGCATTGGCCGTCGAACCATGACGCCACCATAGCGCTTGCCCGTGCCGGCGGCGTGCCGAACGCGCTGCACAACAACTGCTCCGGCAAGCATGCCGGCTTCCTATGCACCTGCGTGCATGCGGGCATCGCCCATCGCGGCTACGTCAAGGCCGGCCACGCCCAGCAGGAGATGGTTCGCGATGCCATGCAGTCCGTGACCGGTGCCGCCCATGACGTCGACCGCTGCGGCAC
>NZ_RZOS01001536.1:0-405 GCF_004022605.1 Mesorhizobium sp. M4B.F.Ca.ET.089.01.1.1 | reverse complement strand
AGCTGTAGCACGTCGCCATCCGTGTGGCGGAGCGCCCTATTGAACGCTCTGTCGCGGCTGCTATCCGAAGAGCCTTGAGATAGCGCTTCCGGGTTCCGAACAGCGTGGCGGCCATCGCCTGCACCCCTGCATTCATGGCGCTTCGGTCACCGGCCTAAAATAGGAGCCAGATTTTTGAAATTCAAATTGAGACTTTGCGAGCGGGGGTCCGACGCGCCAGAACGCAATGTCAGTCGAATGTGCGCAGGAAGTCCAGGTGCGCCTCAAGTTCGCGTTGCACCGCCTCGAAGTCTTGCAACAGCCCTCGGGCCACCTCGGTCCGGTGGCCATCGTGCCTTAGTTCCTCGATGAGTTGACGCTGCCGAGCAATGCGTGCCCTGCCTTCGCGAACGTGGCGTTCTTCCC
>NZ_RZOS01001535.1:0-405 GCF_004022605.1 Mesorhizobium sp. M4B.F.Ca.ET.089.01.1.1 | reverse complement strand
CCACAAGGCTCATCGAGACGGGCGAGCGCCAAATCCTCGAACAGGCGAGGCACGCGCGCATAGAGCACGGAATGATCGAGCCGTGCTGCTTGCCGGCCGAAGGCGCAGGCCAGCCACGACTTGCCGGTTCCGGTCTGGCCGGTGACGATGAGGTTCTCATGCGCTTTCAGCCATTCGCCCTGGGCGAGCGCCATGGTGCCGCGCCGGTCAAGCCCCGCGTGGCGCGGCAAAGTCGATGTCCCCTCGATACAGGCTTCGGGAAAGCGCAGCCTGGCTGAGGCGAGCCGGTGCCGGACGCGCTTGTGATCAGACTGGCCGGCGTGGTGTTGGCCTAGCGCTGGTGCGCCTTGGGCATGTGTTCATTGACGGTGACGTGGCCGGAACGCTGCGAGCGACGCGCATGGC
>NZ_RZOS01001534.1:0-405 GCF_004022605.1 Mesorhizobium sp. M4B.F.Ca.ET.089.01.1.1 | reverse complement strand
GGATGTCGGCCAGCAGTCGAGCGCCTCGGCCTCGCCGGGTGCGGCCGTATGATAGGACGGCACCATCCATTGCGTGGAAAAGCGCGGCACCGAATTGCGCACGCCGGTCAGCGTCACCGTGCGCTTGGCGTTTTGCTCCGGCTCGACTGGGCGGATGCGGGTTAGACCAGGAGCCGTCGGCACGGTTCCCTACGTCTTATCGGCCAGCGCCTTGACCGTTTCCGGCTCGACATCGCCGGCCACCACCAGGACGGCGTTGCTGGGCGTGTAATATTTGTCATAGAAGGCTCTGGAGTCGGTGCCGTAGCGGATCGTGTTGGAATTTGGCGGAGCAGCCTCCGGCAAATTGAGGTTATCGGTTCATGCGGCGAGGTCAATCTGCTGATCGAGTGGCTTGGCGGGGAG
>NZ_RZOS01001533.1:0-405 GCF_004022605.1 Mesorhizobium sp. M4B.F.Ca.ET.089.01.1.1 | reverse complement strand
CCATCATAGAGCGATTGCGGCAGCAGCGAGATTGTGGCCGTCAGCGCTTCGTTGAGATCGCCGGCGGGGCGCGGCAGGCAGGTATAGGTCTTATCGGGACCATAGATGCCGCGGCTCAGCGCGTGGGCGCCGAGCACGAAGTCCGGATGACGCGCGAACCAGCGATTGACGCGGATGGCGCCCTCGTCTTGCGTCGCCGGCCAGACCTCCTCGAGATCGAGCCAGGCGACGCCGCCTTCGGGGTTGCCCGCCTTGCGCTTGCGGAAGAACAGGATGTCGACGACGACGTCCGTTCCGGCATCGGCGCGAAAGCTGCCCTCGGGCAGGCGCAAGGCGGCGAACAGGTCGGCCGATTTGGCGATCTGCTCGCGTGCGGTGCTATCGGCCTTGTCCAAGGTGCCGTGG
>NZ_RZOS01001532.1:0-406 GCF_004022605.1 Mesorhizobium sp. M4B.F.Ca.ET.089.01.1.1 | reverse complement strand
CAGTCCGCCGGTGGTGCCGCCGAGCGACACCGAGGTCACGCTCGCGCTCACCGTATCGGAAACATCTGCATCGTTCACCGTCAGCGTGCCGCTGGCGGTCAGGGGCGAATTGGTCTCGGTGAGCGACGCGGCGGCGCTGTCCGTGGTCACCAGATGGATGTCCGGCTTGTCGTTCGTGCCGGTGAACTGGATGGCGGCGGTGGCCCAGCTCAGCGTGCCGTTGCCGAGCTGGATGGCGTAGGTCACATAGTCGACAAGGACCTGTCCGGCGGCAAGCGACTGCAACAGTCCGTCGATGCTGGCCGTGCTGTAGTGGATCGTGCCGTCACTGGCTATCCAGATCTTGGCGCCCAGCTGGCTGGTGTCGGTGGTCCCGGCGGCTCCCGCGCTGTCGTTGGAGCTGGAG
>NZ_RZOS01001531.1:0-406 GCF_004022605.1 Mesorhizobium sp. M4B.F.Ca.ET.089.01.1.1 | reverse complement strand
ATCATCAACTCCGTCATCGTCGACGACAGCCAGCAAGTGAACCTTGAAGTGCGCATTCTCGAAGCCAAGCGCAATGCCGGCCGGGACCTCGGCGTTTCGATCAGAAGTACCAATGGAAGCGGCACATCCCGCACCGGAACTGGCATCGCCGCCGTCGATGAAGACAATGTGGTGCTGGGACCGGGAAATCTGGTCACCGGCCTGCTGTCGAATACCAATCCGTTTGCAGCGCTGATCACCCGCGTTATCGACAGCAACATTAAGGTCGATTTGATCATCGAGGCGCTTGAGGCCAAGGGCGTGGTGCGCACGCTGGCCGAGCCCAATCTGACCACTCTTTCAGGCGAGACGGCCAGCTTCAACGCCGGCGGCGAAATCCCTATCCGAAGCATCGGCGCTGATGGCG
>NZ_RZOS01001530.1:0-406 GCF_004022605.1 Mesorhizobium sp. M4B.F.Ca.ET.089.01.1.1 | reverse complement strand
ACTGTACGCTCATGCGGCACGTCCGTTCGCCATCATCTGACTGGTAGATTTTGAACGAGATCGTGAGCCATTGGGCCCTAACGTTGTACTGGGCGATGAGCTTGCGCGACCAGAACCGCCGCCAACCGTTTACCAGCGATTGAAAAAGCAAGACGACCCCCGTTTCCCCCGAGATTGGAAGCTATCGCCGGGCGCTTGGGGTTTGTCAAAGATACAATCGCCCCCATGAGGGCGATTGTATATTTAACAGACCCAATGCAGTCGAGGAATACAATCCGGACAGGCCGGCGCCTACATAGGACTCGCGAAATACGCAGTACGGAGTATGATTCGCCATGCGGGCGGGGAATGGTTTTCGCCCCCGCTCATGGTGTGAGGGAAACGATGGCGAAATCGCACCTAACGG
>NZ_RZOS01000152.1:0-12208 GCF_004022605.1 Mesorhizobium sp. M4B.F.Ca.ET.089.01.1.1 | reverse complement strand
GAACTGAAGAAGGTGGTCGGCACGTCGCAATATTACGATCGCGACACGGATCCGGACATGGCCCAGGAAGGCATGACCGGGCTCCAGGAATTCATGGTCAAGCCCGAACGGCGCGAGCAGATCCTCGAGCGGCTGGAAAAGACCCGCAAGAGAATCTTCGGTTAGTCCTCCCGGACCTGACGGGCCGCCGCCTCTCCCGGCAGTCCCGTCTCTCTTTTGGATGAATTCCCATGCCCCGCTTCTGGCGCAGAAATCGTCATTGGATGACACCGGCACTTCTCCTTCTGCCGGGTCTCATCCTGTTCAGCCTGGTGATTCTTGCCGCCTCCTTCGAGACGGTCTGGATTTCGCTGCACGACTGGGACGGTATCGGCGCGAAGACCTGGGTCGGCCTCGCCAACTATGTCGAGCTGGCCGAAGACCCGCAATTCTACGTCTCGCTCAAGAACAATATCATCTGGCTGCTGATCTTCATGCTGGCGCCGCCGATCGGCCTCGCGCTGGCGCTGATCGTCAACCAGCAGATCGGCGGCATGCGCATCCTGAAATCGCTGTTCTTTGTCCCGCTGGTGCTGGCCACGGTGACCGTGGGCGTCGTTTTCGGTTGGGTCTACGATCCGACCTATGGTTTGCTGCAATTGATCTTCGGCCTGTTCGGCGGCACTGCGCCGGCGCTGCTTTCCGACGAGAATTTCGCCACCTTCGCGGTGGCCACCGCCGGTCTGTGGCCGCAGATCGCCTTCTGCATGGTGCTGTTCCTGGCCGGCCTGAACAACCTTAACGAGGACCTGATCGGCGCCGGACGCGTCGACGGCGCGCGCGGCTGGCGCATGCTGCGCCATGTGGTCCTGCCGCAACTGTCGCAGGTCGGCTTCATCGCCATCGCGGTCACGGTGATCGGCGCGCTGCGCTCCTTCGACATGGTCGCGGTCATGACCACCGGCGGCCCGTATGGCTCGTCGACGGTGCTCGCCTACCAGATGTACGAGGAATCGATCTTTTCCTATCGCTTCGGCTACGGCGCAGCGATCGCCACGGTTCTCTTCGCCATCATGATCGTCTTCATCGCCTGGTACCTGCGAGGCCTCATCAAGGCCGAACGGAGCAATGCCTGATGTATCCCCGCCCGATCCCTGAAGACGCCAAGCTCCAGCGTGCGCTCTATGTCGGCGGCGTGACCCTGGTCGTCGCGCTGTGGCTGTTGCCGCTCTTCGCCGTGATGCTGACGTCGATCCGCTCCAACGAAGAGCTGATGGCGGGCAACTATTGGGGCTGGCCGCAGAAATTCAGCCTGATCGAGAATTACACGGCGGTCTTCGAACAGACCGCGATGCTGCGCTTCTTCCTCAACAGCCTGCTGATCACCGTTCCCTCGGTGATCGGCGTGCTGATCCTGTCGACGTTGACCGGCTTCGTCCTGTCCCGCTATCCGTTCCGCGGTTCAAACCTCATTTTCGCATTGTTTGTCGGCGGCAATTTTCTGCCGGCCCAGATCATGATGATCCCGGTGCGTGATCTGATGGTGAGGCTCGGCCTCTACGACACCGTCTACGCCCTGATCGTCTTCCACATCGCCTTCCAGACCGGCTTTGCGACGCTTTTCATGCGCAACTTCATCGCCGCCTTGCCCGGCGAATTGTTCCAGGCCGCGCGCGCCGAAGGGGCTTCGCCCTTCCAGGTGCTGCGTCATGTGGTGGTTCCGCTGGTGCGGCCCGCACTGGCGGCGCTCGCCATCCTCACCTTCACCTTCATCTGGAACGACTATTTCTGGGCGATCGTGCTGACCCAGAGCGACGCGGTCAAACCCGTAACTGCCGGGCTCAACAATCTGCGCGGCGAGTGGACGTCGGCCTGGAACATCATTTCGGCGGCAACGATCTTCGTCGCCCTGCCGCCGGTCGTCATGTTCTTCCTGATGCAGAAGCACTTCATCAGCGGCCTCACCATGGGGGCGGTCAAGGGATGATCTTCGCTTCAGGATATCAGGTCGGACCATACGGACGCAACCGGCAGACACGGAAAGGCGCCTCGCGATGAGCAGCGTGGAATTGCGCAAGGTCGACAAGCACTACGCCGGCTATCATGCCCTGAAGGCGATCGACCTGAAGATCGAAAAGGGCGAATTCGTCGTCATGGTCGGGCCTTCGGGCTGCGGAAAGTCGACCTTGCTGAAGACAATCGCCGGGCTTGAGACCATCAATTCCGGCCAGGTCGTGATCAACGGCCACGATGTCACCCGGGAAGAACCCGGCGATCGCGGCATCGCCATGGTGTTCCAGTCCTACGCGCTTTACCCGCACATGACCGTGGCGGAAAACATGGGCTTCGGCTTGCGGATGGCGAAGCGGCCAAAGGCGGAGATCGATGCCGCCGTCAAGCGCGCCGCCAAAATCCTTCGCCTTGAGGAGCAGCTCGACAAACGACCCAAGCAATTGTCCGGCGGGCAGCGCCAGCGTGTCGCGATCGGCCGCGCCATCACCCGCTCGCCGGAGGTGTTTCTGTTCGACGAACCGCTGTCGAACCTCGACGCAGCGCTGCGTACGCAGATGCGGGTGGAGCTTTCGAGCCTGCATGCCCAGCTCGGCTCCACCATGGTCTACGTCACCCACGACCAGATCGAAGCCATGACCATGGCGGACCGGATCGTGGTGCTGAACAAAGGGCAGGTCGAGCAGGTCGGCTCCCCTCTCGAGCTCTACGCCAACCCGGCCAACATCTTCGTCGCCGGCTTTCTCGGCGCGCCGCGCATGAACTTCATCGAAGCGCGGGTGGAAACCGTCGGCGCGGCCAGCCTGACGCTGACGGCGGCGGGAATGCCGGCATTTGCCTTCGGCGACATTGATCCGGTCGGCATTTCGGCTGGCGACGCGGTGACCGTCGGAATCCGACCGGAAAACCTGCATGTGCTCGAGCGGGCAGACGCAGGCCAGGCATCGTTCCCTGGCCAGGTGCGGCTGGTCGAACATCTGGGACGGGAAACAGTTCTCTACCTCGACGCTTCCCCCCTCCAAGCAACCAATTCGGACAGCGGCACCGGCAATTTCACGGTGCAGCTCAACAAGGTGTCGCCCATCAGTGTCGGCGCCCGGCTGACGGCCGGCTTCGAGATCGCCGACGCCTATCTGTTCGGACCCGATGGCCGCACGCTGACGTCGCGAAAACCCGTTCCCGCAACCTGACCCTCGCATCCAAGAGTATCATCCGCATGCACCGCAAGAAGCCCGCCCCGCTTTCGGTTTGGCGACCGCTCAATCTCGACCGCTTTCTTCTGGGAGCACCGCACTATCCCGAACATGTCGACGAGAGTTGCTGGCGACGCGATGCCGAGCGCATGCTTGCCGCCGGCGTCAACACGGTCCGGATGGGGGAGTTCGCCTGGCATATTTTCGAGCCCTATGAAGGCAAGTTCGACTTCGATCTGTTCGACCGGGCAATCGAAGTTCTCGGCGCTGTCGGAATCGACACGATCATCTGCACGCCGACAGCGACGCCGCCGCGCTGGCTGACCGTCAACTATCCCGAGGTGTTGCGCGTCGACGTCAACGGCCACCGCGCGAGCCATGGATCGCGTCAGCACGCCGACACCACCAGCCCCGTGTTTCGCGCTCACAGCCGCCGCATCACGCGCGCCATGGCCGAGCACTACAACAACAATCCTCGCGTCATCGGCTGGCAGACCGACAACGAGCTCAACACGACGGTTTCGGAGTCGTTCGCGCCTTCGACGCGGCTGGAATTCCAGAAATTCCTGCAGCACAAATACGGCGCGATCGGCGCGCTGAATTTCGCCTGGGGCGGCCATTTCTGGGCGACGGCCTACGACGATTTCTCGCAAATCGACCTGCCGCGGCCGCTGATGCCATCCTATCCGAGCCCCGGGCAGGTGCAGGACTACCATCGCTTCCTGGCCGCGGCGACGGCGGCTTTCCAGCACGACCAGGTCGAGATCCTGCGCGCCGCCAATCCGGACTGGTTCGTCTTCCACAATCTCGGCCAGCTCGCCGACATCGATTTCCGCGGCCAGTTCGGACAGGACCTCGATTTCATCGGCTTCGACATCTACCCGATGCTGTATGACGAAATGCGGCGCACGGGCGGACACGCGGCCACGCAGGCGCTGCATCTCGACATCTGCCGTGCATACTCCGGCAACTATATCGTGCCGGAGCAGGCCTCCGGCTTTGGCAGCCAGCCGGGCTTCTCGACCATGACACCGGAGCCGGGCGAGATGCGCCGCATGGCCATGACATCGGTGGCACGCGGCGCCGACGGCATCATGTTTTTCCGCTGGCGCCCCGCGCATTTTGGCGCAGAGATCTACTGGATGGGCGTCATCGATCACGACGACGTGCCCCGACGCCGCTACGACGAGGCGAGCCGGTTCTTCCACGACATCGCCGCTATCAAGGATCAGATCCTTGGCACGGTCGTGCGCATGGACATCGGCATCGCCGGCGCGGATTTCGACAACCAGGAAGCGCATAAGACCTATGCCATGGGGTTGCCGAGCCCGCTCGACGATGCAACGCTGCTGCACCGGTACTGCTACCGGAACGGCATAGCCTGCGGCTTCATCCACCCCGAGGATGACCTGTCGCGACTTAAGGCGCTCTATGTTCCGCATTGGGTGATGTGGAAGCAGGAATGGAATGCTGCGGTCGAGGCTTTCGTCCGCAGCGGCGGCACGCTGATCCTGTCGGCGCTGACCGGCACAAGGGATGAGAACAACCACATCGTTCGCGAGCAGGCACCCGGGCGCGACCTTTCGGCACTGAGCGGCGTCAAGGTTGCCGAGTTCGGCCGCCTCGTTCCGCAAGGCGGCGCCGGACTGTTTCCCTTGTTCCGCCAGGCCGCGACTGGCGCCCATGTCCCGCCAGCGCCTCTCCCGGCCTCGTCGGCGGAGCGCAAGTATCATTTCACCTTCGGCAACAGGCAGTTTGAGGCCGCGCATCTCTACGAACTGCTCGAGGTCGAGCCGGATACCGAGGTGCTGGGCGCATGGTCGAGCCGCTTTTGCGCCGGGCAGCCGGCAATCACCTCACGCCAGCTCGGCAAAGGCCGCGTCGTCTATGTCGGCACCTATCTGACGCACGAGCTTGCGGAAGCCATCGCCGAGGGCGTTCTGACCAGGGCTGGCGTGGTGCCTCTGCTTCCTGAACTGCCTGATGGAGTGGAAGTGTCGATCCGCGAGGCCGAGGATCGCCAACTGATGTTCGTTCAAAATACCACGGAAGTACCGGTGGCAGTGCCGGGCGTGCCCCAAGGCCTAGACCTGCTGACCGGTCGTCCGACCGCGGGGCCCATGCAACTCGAAGCCTATGGCAGCGCGGTGATCTTGCTCAGTTGAGGAGACACCGCCCGACAAGGGACAGCCACGTTCAGGTGTTGACGCCGAGTTCCACCAGGCGCTCGACGCAGGATTCCTCGGCCTGGTCGAGTTCGGCCAGCGTTTCTTCCAGGTCGCGCCGCTTCTGCCTGAGATCCTCGCGCTTTTCCTCGATGCGCTTGATCATCAGCTTGAGCTGGCCGACCTCGCCGGGCGGTTCCTTGTACATCTGGATGATTTCGCGGATCTCGTTGATCGAGAAACCGAGCCTTTTTCCGCGCATGATCTGGCGGATCAGATGCCGGTCGGACGGCCGAAACAGCCTCGTGCGGCCGCGCCGCACCGGCTGCACCAGGCCCTCGTCCTCGTAGAAGCGCAGTGTCCGGGTCGACACGTCGAATTCGCGGGTCAGTTCGGTGATCGTGTAGTATTCCCGCATTGTCGCTCCCGATGCCGGTTCTGGGCGCCGTCCGTGGCGTCGCCCCCTCCTTTCGTTCCATGAGCGGAATCGAATGGAAGCTGGCCGAACCTCGCACGGCATTTACGTAAAAGTCAATTGAAGACACGCTCCCCAACTGGGATAGGGTTGTTGAGATTCAGGTTAGGCCGAGCCGGAGTCGAAGACGGGCGCGAAGCGAGCCAAAATGGTGGTCTCCGAGAACCGGAGCCGAGCGTACTTAAAGGTACGTGAGCACCGGAAGCGCAGGAGACCGCCATTTGCAGGCCGGCATCACCGGAATATCAACCATGCTCAGGGGACGGCGAACCACCAGGTAGCGAGGCCGAGGAAAGCGAAGAAGCCGACGCAGTCGGTGACCGTGGTGACGAAGACGGCCGAGGCCACCGCCGGATCGATCTTGAAGCGGTCGAGCAGCAGCGGGATCAGGATGCCGGCGAGCGCCGCCGCGAACATGTTGATGATCATCGCCGCCGCGATGATGCCGCCCAGGTTGGGATCGCGAAACCAAGCCGCCGCGACGATGCCGATCAGCACGGCGAACACGGCACCATTGATGAAGCCGACGCCGACCTCGCGGCGGATGATGCGGGCGGCATTGTAGATGTCGATATCTTTCGTCGCCAGCGCGCGCACGGTGACGGTCATGGTCTGGGAGCCGGCATTGCCACCCATGCCGGCGACAATCGGCATCAGCACGGCCAGCGCCACGATATGCTCGATCGTGTGGTCGAACAGGCCGATCACCGAGGCCGCGAGGAAGGCCGTCAACAGGTTGACCAGAAGCCACGGCACACGCGAGCGCGAGGTCGCGAGCACCGTGTCGGACAGTTCCTCGTCGCCGACGCCGCCCATGCGCAAGAGATCCTCCTCGGCCTCCTGCTGGATGACGTCGACGACGTCGTCGATGGTCAGCACGCCGACCAGCCGCTCGTTCTCGTCGACCACGGCCGCCGACAGGAGGTCGTACTGCTCGAAATCGCGCGCCGCCTCTTCCTGGTCCATGGTGGCCGGGATGGCGTGCCTCGTCTCGTGCATCACATCCTCGACCTTCACCGCCCGTTTGGTGCGCAGGATCTGGTCGAGATCGATGGCGCCAAGCAGCTTGAAGCTCGGATCGATGACGAAGATCTGGCTGAAGCGGTCGGGAAGGTTCTTGTCCTCGCGCATGTAGTCGATGGTCTGGCCGATGGTCCAGAACGGCGGCACGGCGACGAATTCCGTCTGCATGCGCCGGCCGGCCGACTCCTCCGGATAGTCGAGCGACCGCCTCAGCCTGATCCGCTCGGTGAACGGCAGCTGCGACAGGATCTCGTCCTGGTCCTCCTGGTCGAGGTCCTCAAGAATGTAGACGGCGTCGTCGGAATCGAGCTCCTGCACCGCCTGCGCGATCTGCTCGTTCGGCAGATTGTCGACGATGTCGAGACGGATCGCCTCGTCGACCTCGGTCAGCGCGGAAAAGTCGACATCGGAGCCGAGCAGCTCGACCAGCGCGCGGCGCTGCTCGGGATGCAATGCCTCGAGCAGATCGCCGAGCTCCGACTGGTGCAGGTCGCCGACGTCGCGCTTGAGCGTGAGCGTGTCGCGGTCGGCGATCGCCGCGCCGACATGGGCCAGGAAAGACGACAGGACGGCGCCGTCTTCGCCATAAATGTCGGCGTGGGCCTCCTCATGCGGCCTGGCGTCGGTCGTCTGATTGTCCTGGCCTTCCACCAGCGCCTCCCGCCGTCGCGATTCCGGAAAAGCTAGAGCAATTCCAGGAAAAGTGTGTAACGGTTTTCCGTTCGGAATTGCGCAGAAGCAAATAGTCTAGAGTTCAGGTCTAGAGCATCGAACCCAAAGGGGAAACCGCATTTGGGAAAATCCGACGCTCGAAGGAATGATGGTTCGGCAGCACGATTCGATTTGCGAACCTATCGCTCTAACGCTCGGGAATATCAAACGAAATACGCCCTTCCCGCCCGATCAATTCCATTGCCAGGAGACATCGTCCGGTAAGCCACCGGGAATGGCGATACCATCAAAAAGGAACGCCGGTCCGGCTTCAGGCGACGCGACAGCGCATGTCGCTGGGGAAAGAGCACGCCCGCGCGGTTGCGGCAGAATTGTCAGCATAGAGGACCACGGCCGGGCTCGCCCGGCCGCAAAGAGAAAAACCGGGAACCCTTGACGACGAAGCCGGAGAGAGGAAACGGGTCAATTGAGGAACGACGCGTTCGCGTGATCGTTGCCGAACGCAATCCGCTCGTCATCTCGGCCCTTCGCGAAATGCTGGAATGCGACGGGCGCTTCGAGCTTCTGGCTACCGTGCAAAGCGGCAAGCAATTCCTGGAATTCGCGGCGGAGCCTGACTTCGACGTCGCCGTCATCGGCTGGAAGCTCGCCGACATGGATGGCGCCGACATCCTGGCCGAGGTCCAGAACCGTGGGCTCGACGTCCGCATCACCGTCTTTTCCAACGACCACGACATCGGCATCCTGAAGCAGTGCGTGCGGCTCGGAGCCCAAGGCTATTGCTTCCAGTTTGACGACCCGCCGATCATCTTCGAGACCATCTTGGCGGTCGCGCACGGCCGCATCTGCATCCCCTATATCGACATCAACAAGGTCAACGACACGCCCTTGGCGCAGCTCACCGTGCGTGAGCGCGAGCTGCTGGCGGTGCTTTCCGACGGCTGGACCAACCTGCAGATCGCGACACGGACCGGGATTTCCGAGAATACGGTGAAGTACCACCTCAAGAATCTTTACGACAAGCTCGACGTCCGCAACCGCGCCATGGCGGTCGCGCTCTATTCGAGCGAGAAGCGCCGTACGCCCAAATCACCTATCGGGTAGGACGGCCGGGTAGGCGGAACCTACCCGCGCGCGGCGACAACTTACCCGCCAGAGTGTTGTCGCTCAGGCTCATCGAAACGAAACTTCCTCCACCATCCCAAATGACCGGAGGAGTTCGCGCATGGCTGGGTTCACCCATCTTTTCATCCCAGGGCCCACCAACATTCCGGAGCAGGTCCGGCAGGCCATGAACCTGCCGATGGAGGACATGCGCGCCTCATCCTTCCCGGATCTGACCTTGCCGCTGTTCGAGGACATCAAGAAGGTGTTCAAGAACGAGACCGGCCGCGTCTTCATCTACCCTTCGTCCGGCACCGGCGCCTGGGAATCGGCGATGACCAACGTGCTTAGCCCCGGTGACCGGGTGCTGATGTCGCGCTTCGGCCAGTTCTCGCATCTGTGGGTCGACATGGCCGAGCGTCTCGGCTTCGAGGTCGACGTCATCGACTGCGAATGGGGAACCGGCGTCCCGCTCGAGCTCTATGCCGAGAAGCTGCAGGCCGACAAGGCGCACCGCATCAAGGCCGTCTTCTGCACCCAGAACGAGACGGCGACCGGCGTCACCAGCGACGTCGCCGGCTGCCGCGCCGCGCTCGACGCGGCGAACCACCCGGCGCTCCTCTTTGTCGACGGCGTCTCGTCGATCGGCTCGATCGACTTCCGTCAGGAGGAATGGGGCGTCGACTGCGCCGTCAGCGGCTCGCAGAAGGGCTTCATGCTGCCCGCCGGCCTCGGCTTCCTGTCGGTCAGCAAGAAGGCGCTTGCCGCGTCGCGGGTCGCGACCCACCGGCGCTGCTACTTCTCCTTCGAGGACATGATCCGCGTCAACGATACCGGCTACTTCCCCTATACGCCGGCCACCCAGCTGCTGCGCGGTCTCCGCGCCTCGCTTGACCTGATCGCCCAGGAAGGGCTGGAGAACATCTTCGCCCGCCACCATCGCCTCGCCGAAGGCGTGCGCAAGGCGGTCGAGGCCTGGGGCCTGAAGCTGTGCGCCAGGACACCGCAATGGCACTCCGACACGGTCAGCGCCATCCTGGTGCCCGACGGCATCGACAGCGCCAACGTCGTCAAGCGCGCCTACGGGACCTACCAGACATCGCTCGGCGGCGGCCTCAACAAGGTGGCCGGCAAGGTGTTCCGCATTGGCCATCTCGGCTGGCTGAACGAGGTGATGGTGCTGGCCTCGCTGTCGGCCGCCGAGCTGGCGCTGCTCGACTGCGGCGTCAAGCTGGCGCCGGGCTCCGGCGTCGGCGCCGCCATCCAGCACTTCCGCGCCTCGGCCGCCGTGCCGGTCGCCGAAGCGGCCTGAGGAGGACCGACCATGAGCCACACAATCAACCACCTGAAGAAGCTCAGGCTGCAGCGCAGCGAGCTGGCGGTTCCGGGCTCGAGCCCGGAAATGATCGACAAGGCCGCGAACAGCGCCGCCGACTTCGTCTTCCTCGACATCGAGGACGCGGTCGCGCCGCCGGACAAGGAGCGCGCCCGCAAGAACATCATACAGGCGCTGAACGACATCGACTGGCGCGCCAAGGGCAAGACCGTCTCGGTGCGCATCAACGGCCTCGACACCCACTACATGTACCGCGACGTGGTCGACGTCATGGAACAGGCCGGCGACCGGCTGGACACCATCCTGGTGCCGAAGGTCGGCGTGCCGGCCGACCTCTATATGGTCGAGGCCATGGTCAACCAGATCGAGATGGCCAAGGGTTACAAGACCCGCGTCGGCCTCGAGGCGCTGATCGAGACCGCGCTCGGCATGGCCAATGTCGAGGCGATCGCCGCCACGCCGGGCCGGCTGGAAGCGATGCATTTCGGCGTTGCCGACTATGCCGCCAGCAACAAGGCGCGCACCGTCAACATCGGCGGCCTCAATCCCGACTATCCCGGCGACCAGTGGCATTTCGCTCTGTCGCGCATGACGGTCGCCTGCCGCGCCTACGGCTTGCGCGCCATCGACGGACCGTTCGGCGATTTCTCCGACCCCGAAGGCTATAATGCGGCCGCAAGGCGTGCCGCGGCACTCGGCATCGAAGGCAAATGGGCGATCCACCCGTCGCAGATCGCGCTCGCCAACGACGTGTTCTCGCCGCCGGAGAAAGAGGTCACCCGCGCCAGGCGCATCCTCGAGGTGCTGAAGGAGGCCGAGGCGCTCGGCAAGGGCGCGGCGGCACTCGATGGCAAGATGATCGACGCCGCGTCGGAACGCATGGCGCGCAACGTGCTGGTGGTCAGCGAGGCCATCGAGCGCGCCGGCCAGGCTGCGACGCACTGAGAATTACCGGAGGACAAAATGGACATTCACGAATACCAGGCCAAGGAACTGCTCGCCCGCCACGGCGTGCATGTGCCGCGCGGCGGCCTCGCCTACAGCCCCGAGCAGGCGACCTACCGGGCGCGCGAGATCGGCGGTTCGAAATGGGTGCTGAAGGCGCAGGTTCATTCGGGCGCGCGCGGCAAGGCCGGCGGCATCAAGCTCTGCTCCAACGACGAGGAGATCTCCAACGCGGCGGAGGCCATGCTCGGCCGCAAGCTGGTGACCCATCAGACCGGCCCGCGCGGCAAGCTGATCTCGCGCCTCTATCTCGAGGAAGCGGTCGACATCGCCCAGGAACTCTATCTCGGCTTCGTGCTCGACCGTAAGGAAGAGCGCGTCATGATCGTGGCGTCGGCCGCCGGCGGCATGGAGATCGAGGACATCTCCGAAAAGAAACCGGATTCGATCATCCGCGCCACGGTCGATCCCGGTGTCGGCATGCAGGGCTTCCAGGCGCGCGAGATCGCCTTCGGCCTCGGGCTCGAGAGCAATCTGATCGGCAAGGCCACCGAAACCATCCTCGGCTGCTACCAGGTGTTCCGCGACTACGACGCCTCGATGCTGGAGATCAATCCGCTGGTGGTGACCCGCGACGGCAGCCTGGTCGCGCTCGACGCCAAGATGTCGTTCGACGAGAACGCCCTGTTCCGCCGCCCGGAGATCTCCGAATTGCGCGACAAGAGCCAGGAAGACCCCCGCGAAACCTTCGCCAGCGACCGCGGCCTTTCCTATGTCGGCCTGGAGGGCAATATCGGCTGCATCATCAACGGCGCCGGCCTCGCCATGGCGAC
This sequence comes from Mesorhizobium sp. M4B.F.Ca.ET.089.01.1.1, assembly GCF_004022605.1. NCBI lineage: Bacteria > Pseudomonadati > Pseudomonadota > Alphaproteobacteria > Hyphomicrobiales > Phyllobacteriaceae > Mesorhizobium > Mesorhizobium sp. M4B.F.Ca.ET.089.01.1.1. The sequence continues at coordinate 473 of NZ_RZOS01000152.1, read as the reverse complement.
GATGGACATGATCAAGATCGCCGGCGGTGAGCCGGCCAACTTCCTCGACATCGGCGGCGGCGCCTCTCCGGAGCGGGTGGCGAAATCCTTCCGCGCCGTGCTCGGCGACAAGAATGTCGAGACCATCCTGGTCAACATCTTCGCCGGCATCAACCGCTGCGACTGGGTCGCCGAAGGCGTCATCAAGGCGATCCGCGAGGTCGGCGTCGACGTGCCGCTGGTGGTGCGGCTCTCCGGCACCAAGGTCGAGGAAGGACGCAAGATCCTGGCCGATTCCGGCGAGGCGGTGATCGTCGCCGAGACGCTGGCCGAAGCCGCCGAAAAGGCCGTCGCCGCCTGGCGCGCGGCCGCCAAGAAGAAAAAAGCAGCCTGAGGGAGGTCGAAAAAATGGCAATCCTGCTCAATCGCAGCACCCGCGTCATCGTCCAGGGCTTCACCGGCAAGATCGGCAGCTTCCACGCCGAGGACATGAA
>NZ_RZOS01001529.1:0-407 GCF_004022605.1 Mesorhizobium sp. M4B.F.Ca.ET.089.01.1.1 | reverse complement strand
CTTCAAGATTGCGACTATAACCTTGTCGCTCAGGCCGCCGTTCGCGGCCGGGAGTATCTTTGCCCATTTCAGTTTGCGCGTCGCTTGGCGTCGCTTGGCGTCACTTGCTCCACAGCGCTTCAAGTTGATCCCGTTTCGATTGGCTGAGGGCACCATACTTTATACTTACGTCCACCCTTCAGCCTTCAGGTGCAGTTACAGCCGGAAATGCGGCCGTCAGTTGGCGAACGACAAACCGCACAGCCGCCGCGCGTCAGGTAGCTTCAAGGCCAGTATTTGGCCTTCATCTACCCCGACAGCCGGTTCCCCAAGCAACCCCGGCCGAAGCGGAGATGCGGCGCTTCGTCGACGTCACTGCTTCATTCGTCCACCAGATGGTGGATGACTTTAGAAAAGCCCGACCTCGT
>NZ_RZOS01001528.1:0-408 GCF_004022605.1 Mesorhizobium sp. M4B.F.Ca.ET.089.01.1.1 | reverse complement strand
GTCCAGGATATCAGGAGTTCCATGGCCTCAGCCCGCTTGGCTGGCCACACTTGAAGCTCCAACATACCGGCTGGCACAGGCCAATTGGACTCTGCACTGCCCTCAATGCGCTGGTGGCACGGTCAATGCTTGTCTATCGATCCGGCCGCCCATGCGTGATGCTGTCGGTCGACGTTCGCAAACCAGACCCTCGGCGAACCCAGCGAAGGGGCTCGCCGGTACGACGAGGGACCTTACCTCTTTATGCGCGGCATCATTGTCGAGGATGACATGTTGCCTTACACGTCGTCCCCTCGCGCTCGGGGCTTTGAGGGGCGGATGAAGTCCTGATGGCGGTGGCACTGCTGCATGTTTGCGTAAGACCCATCATTCACGATCGCGTTGTCCTTCGATGTCGCGGTGCTGATA
>NZ_RZOS01001527.1:0-408 GCF_004022605.1 Mesorhizobium sp. M4B.F.Ca.ET.089.01.1.1 | reverse complement strand
TCCTAATGTAGGTAGCGCTTCCGTACCCGCTTTTCACAGACCAATCACGGGATAGTCACTCCCGCTTGCCGCATTCATCCGCTGGTTTGGGGCTGGGTCGCCGGGAACGCTTCTGCCGCTAGGCCGTTTCCTCCGATGGCACTTGCTGATGACATCCGCACGGTGCGAGGGCATGTAGAATTGGGCAGACACCATCTTGCCCTGCAACGGGCGCGCATCGCCCACCTGCAACAGATAGAGATGCCCACCGCCAAGGCGTTTGAATTCCTCGAACTTCTTGAAAGCATGCAGGACCTTCACGAACTGCATCTGTCGCGACTGCTGGCAAAGGCAGAGCCGGCCTAAGTGCCTCCCTGCACGATCCAATCCACCAATTGGGGATCGACCTCCTGTTGGCCGGTGTAGGCC
>NZ_RZOS01001526.1:0-408 GCF_004022605.1 Mesorhizobium sp. M4B.F.Ca.ET.089.01.1.1 | reverse complement strand
CGCAATATCCCGATCTTTCGGCGAGAGGTCGTTGACCACCTTGCCGGCGATGCGGATTTCTCCGCCCGATATCTCTTCCAGCCCCGCGATCATGTTGAGCAGCGTGGACTTGCCGCAGCCCGAAGGGCCGAGCAGTACGAGGAAGTCACCGGTTCCGATGGAGATGCTGACCTCCTTCAGAACTTCGAGTTCACCATAGAGTTTGCGAGCACGATCGATTTCGAGAGTTGACATGGCATCAGCCTTTCACGGCGCCGGCAGTAAGGCCGCGCACGAAATATCTTCCAGCGACGACGTAGACAAAAAGGGTCGGAAGCGCGGCGATCATGGCGGCAGCCATGTCGACGTTGTATTCCTTGCGGCCCATCGAGACGTTGACGATGTTGTTGAGCGCTACGGTGATGGGGG
>NZ_RZOS01001525.1:0-409 GCF_004022605.1 Mesorhizobium sp. M4B.F.Ca.ET.089.01.1.1 | reverse complement strand
GTACTACGGAGCGCTTGCAATCGCCCAATATGTCGCCGGAAACGACCGCGACGCTATCACAGCCGCGATGAAGGCTCCTGTTCATGGGGAGTCGTTGATGGTTCGTGCGATGGCCCATGCTCGACTCGGCGATCTTGAGCAGGCCCACACGTTAGTTCAGCGTATCCGCGCCGAGTTTCCGGAGTTCTCCGTCGAGGGCTATGTTCGAACTTGGCCGGTAACAGCTCCCGATGCGCTGTCTGCCTTTTCTGAAGGCGCTAGCAAAGCCGGTCTCATTGCGAAGCGCGAGGATCTGACCGCGTCGCGATCAAACGACGGAGCGTCTCTCGAACCCCAATGAATGCCCCCGGCAGACTATGACGGTTCGCTAGCTGACGCAGAGCCGCGGTCCGCGCCACTATGGCGCGAA
>NZ_RZOS01001524.1:0-409 GCF_004022605.1 Mesorhizobium sp. M4B.F.Ca.ET.089.01.1.1 | reverse complement strand
GACCTGGGCATCGTTGACCTGCTCGTCGGTGGAAACGCGCGCATAGCCGATGAGGCGGCCCGGCCGGGCGGGAGAGGGGGCTGACATAGGTCGATTCTGGCCCCGATTTTACAAATAAGCAATGTGTCAGCAAAGGAACCTTTGGACGCGTGTATTATCGACCGATTTGCAGGCCCGTGGAGCGCCATCCGGGCATTCGGAGGTGCCCGAGGACTCAGAGAGGGCCAAATCGCGCCCACGGGCCCGCTACGGCCGAGAGAGCACAAAACTGTCCGTTTCGAGCCCGAACACCCCAAAGGAGCCGCGCCGGAGCACCAGAAACGTCGATTTGGCCTTGTTTGCCGGCGGGCGGAGCGGATTTGATGAGACTACGTGATGCCGGGTCGGAAATAGCGAGACTACGCAACAA
>NZ_RZOS01001523.1:0-411 GCF_004022605.1 Mesorhizobium sp. M4B.F.Ca.ET.089.01.1.1 | reverse complement strand
ACGCTGGCTTGCTGGCTGGCGGGTGGCCGATCTTGGTCGCAGGACAGCCCGTCCCACAAATCGATATCCGAAGAAGCGGTGAGAACGGCCAGCGCTCAGAGGTATTCCGACCTTCTTGCGATGGAATGTTCGCATGGGCGGTTGTACCCGCGAAGCCAAATTGAAAGGGGTTTCGAGCGTCATTTCGAGGAATTGAGGCTGACACTGATCGCGGAAGGGTACACAATCGTGCCCGACGCGATCGCGAACGACCCATCCCGTCCAGTTTCGGAGATGGCGTTCGACGCCAGGCGACGGCTTGGCTTCGCGTCGCAGGCCGGGTGCCTTGCACCGTACTGGCTCGAAGACGATCGCGATTACTGAACCGTGTCGCCGGTTTTTGACGCCTGATCTTCAGAGATGATTGACACC
>NZ_RZOS01001522.1:0-411 GCF_004022605.1 Mesorhizobium sp. M4B.F.Ca.ET.089.01.1.1 | reverse complement strand
CCGCTTACGTCCAACTTGTTGACCTCGCTACGGCCCTGGTGCGGGCGGTCGCTCGCAGCCTTCGGGTTCCGGCCGGCTTCGCCATAGGTTGTGAGCGTTGGGCTCTTGGTGGCAAGCTGCTACGCGGCTTCAGTCTGCTCGTTGCTGTGTTTCTGGTCAGTCCCATCCTGATCATTGTTCCGATCTCATTTAGTTCCTCGCGCTTCCTCGATTTCCCGCCCCCCGGCCTGTCGCTGCAATGGTATGAGGCATATTTTACAAGCCGCGCGTGGGTCTCCGCCACGCTGCAAAGTTTGGGCATTGCAACAGCTACCGCATTTGTAAGCCTTGCCATCGGGTCAGCGGCTGCGATGGCGCTCGTGCGCGGCAGTCCGCGGATGCGCCGTGTCGGATACCAGCTCTTGCTTGCAC
>NZ_RZOS01001521.1:0-411 GCF_004022605.1 Mesorhizobium sp. M4B.F.Ca.ET.089.01.1.1 | reverse complement strand
GAATAGGTCATGCTCGGATCCAGCCATTTCTCGTAGAAGGCGTTGCCGAGATCGTAATGCGCCGAGATGTTGCGTCGCGATCCGGTATGCGTGTTTTCGTTGAACCAATGGCGGATGCGCTGGACGGTGTTGATGAGCCAGTTGGCGCCGCCGGCGACCTTCTCGCCGAGGGCGGAATTGACCACGAACAGCTCGAGGAAGCTGGTGACGTCCGGGCTGTCCCAATCGCCGTCCATGTAGGATTCCGCGAGGCCGATGGTGCCGCCGGAAAAGGCGCGCCCCGGCAGGCGCCAATTCTTCAGCACCAGTTCGGCGTCGGGGCCGGGTGCCTTGCCGCCGACGAGGACGGCGCGGCCGTCGGGCATCCGGACCTTGAGCGAGCCGCGCGGCAGGCCCATGGCGGCCGAAAGC
>NZ_RZOS01001520.1:0-412 GCF_004022605.1 Mesorhizobium sp. M4B.F.Ca.ET.089.01.1.1 | reverse complement strand
CTGTTCGGCGGCACGAACGATCGCGCGCCAGCGCTTGCGCATCATATCAGGCGTCAACCAACTCCCCGACCAGAGCCGCCTTGCCTGACGCCAGTCGCCTGCCTTGCCACGGTCATCGGTCCAGAGCATGAGCGCCAAGGCCTGGTTGCCGCCGCGCGCCGCCCGGCCGATCTCCTGATAGTAGCGCGACGGCGATTCCGGCACGCAGGCATGGACCACAGCGCGGACATCATCTTTGTCGATGCCCATGCCGAAGGCGGAGGTCGCAACCACGAGATCGATCGCGCCGTCGCGCCAGTCGGTTACGACTTTGAGGCGGCTGGCGCCATCGTCGAGCTGCCCTGTGAACAAGGCCAGCCGCTCATAGCCACGGGTCGCGATCGATCGGTGCAGCGCCTCGGCGTGCTTGACG
>NZ_RZOS01000151.1:0-12261 GCF_004022605.1 Mesorhizobium sp. M4B.F.Ca.ET.089.01.1.1 | reverse complement strand
GGGGGCGCAAAACCCGCAAGGGACAAAGCCCGCCATACTCGACGCGCCGAATGTGCCGGTCGACAAGGCGCTTGAGCCGATCGTCGAGCGCGGCGGCAAGTTGCACGCGGAGGGCGAAGCCGGCTTCCGCTAAGCAATTCCAGGAAAAGTGCGCAGCGGGTTTCCGTCCGGAATTGCGCGCGCAACAGAAAGCGTTCCGGAAAAGGCGGCGTTTTTTCGTTCTGGGATTGCGTAAGAATCGCGCTTAGACCACAGTCGCCCATATCATTGAATCGAACCAATCCGCTCGGAGGAGCAAAAATGCGGCTTTTGATACTCGGTACCGGCTGGATGGCGCAGGAACATGCCCGCCGTTTCAGCGCCATCGATGGCGTCGACATCGTCGGCGCCGTCGATGTCGATCCGGCCCGCGTCGGCGAATTCGCCGACAGCTTCAAGATCCCCACCCGCTTCACTTCGCTGGAGGAGGCGCTGAAATGGGGCGAATTCGATGCCGTCGCCAATGTTACGCCGGACCGCATCCACCACCCGACCACCATGGCGCTGATCGCCGCCGGCAAGCCGGTGCTGTGCGAGAAGCCGCTGGCCGAGAACTTCGGCAAGGCAAGCGAGATGGCGGATGCGGCTGAAGCCGCCGGCATCGTCAACATGGTGAACCTCACCTACCGCAATGTCGCCCCCTTGCAGAAGGCGCGCGCCATGGTGCAGGCCGGCGAGATCGGCACGGTGCGCCATGTCGAGGCGTCCTACCTGCAGAGCTGGCTGGTGTCGAAATTCTGGGGCGACTGGCGCACCGATCCGAAATGGCTGTGGCGCCTGTCGCGCGGCCACGGCTCGAACGGCGTGCTGGGCGATGTCGGCATCCACATCCTCGATTTCGCCAGCTATGGCGCGGCGCTCGACATCGACCATGTCTTCTGCCGCCTGCGCGCCTTCGACAAGGCGCCGGGCAATCGCATCGGCGAATACGGGCTCGACGCCAATGACAGCTTCGCCATGACGCTGGATTTCTCCAACGGCGCTTTCGGCGTGGTGCACGCCAGCCGCTGGGCGAGCGGGCATATGAACGAGTTGAGGCTGCGCATCTACGGCGACAAGGGCGGCATCGAGGTGGTGCACAATCTCGACGGCTCGCTGCTCAAGGCCTGCGTTGGCGACAATGTCGAGAACGCCAGATGGGAGGCGCTCGACGCCGGCACGGTGCCGACCAATTACCAGCGCTTCGTCGATGCGGTGAAGAGCGGCGTCCAGCCCGAGCCGTCCTTCCGCCACGCCGCCGAATTGCAGAAGGTGCTGGATCTCTCAGTGGTATCCGACGAGAAGCGCGCCGAACTGAGAGCGCACGCGGACACGCAGTGAGGGTCGAACAGCCGGTCACCGCCGGCAGGAAAGTCGAAACATTCGTGCCTGGGATCGCAAGGACGTCGTCCCTTGTCGCAAGGACCGGTCAGCGTTTCCAGAAATCGCGGTGCGGCGCGATCAATTCGTCGGCGATTTCGGGGAAGGGGCCAAAGACCTCGATCTTCTTCTGGCCGGAATCGAGCACGGTGCGCGAAGAAAGGCTCATCGTCGGGTTCTCCGCGTGATCCCCGGTGAGCGCCAGGAGTTCGGCCTCCTCGAAGCCGTAGACCAGCCGGCCGATGTTCGCCCAATAGAGCGTGCCCGTGCACATCGCGCAGGGCTCGCCGGTTGAGACCAGCGTGCATTGCCAGAGGAACTCCGGCTCGTAGGCCTCGGCAGCGCGGCGCGCGAGCTCGGTCTCGGCATGGCGCACCGTGTTGAGATTGCCCTGCCGCATCAGCACGCGATCATCGGGCCCCACGAGCACGCAGCCGAACGGATGATGCCCATGCGCCGCCGCCTCGCGCGCGACGGCGTCGGCGGATCGCAGATGGGCAAACATTTGATCGCGGGTCATGGCAATACCCCATCATGCCGACATCCAGCCGATGAGCGGCTGTTGGGTCGAGATTGCTGCTAAGGGTCACGATTGGCAAGAGCTAACCGCGGCCCGACAGGCCTCACAAGGGCCGCCGCGCTCCGTGGCAGGTGAGGCGCAAGCGTCCTTCCGCCGCGCCGCCGAACTCAATAAGGTGCCGATCTGTGCTGTCCCGGACAAGGCAGGGGCGGAGCTGAAAGGAGCGGTCATGATCACTCGTCGCGCGGAATGCTCCTGCGGCCAGCTTTCAGCCGTCTGCTCGGGCGAGATCGTTCGCATTTCCGTTTGCCACTGCCTGGACTGCAAACGGCGCACCGGCAGCGCCTTCAGCTGCAATGTCCGCTTCAAGGAAGGTGACGTATCGATCCAGGGACGGGCGGCGGACTTTACCCGCATCGGCGAGCAGGGCGGCCGCGTCAGCTACAGCTTTTGCCCTGATTGCGGCACCACCGTCCACTACCGGATCGACACCCAGCCCGGCGTGATCGCGATTCCGGTGGGCGCCTTCGCCGACCCGTCCTTCCCGCCGCCGTTCCAGTCCTTCTATCACGACAGCCGGCGCTGTGAGTGGGTGGAGATTAGCGCCGAGCCTCTGGCGAAAATCGGCTGACTTCTGGCGAGCGTTCTTCGCGCCGCTATTGCCCTGCCCGATAAATTGTCACCGCGGCCGCCACCAGGGCCGCATTGCCGGCCGCGATGCCGCCGTCCGGCAATTCCTTCCCGTCCTCCAGCCCGACGCGGGTCGAAAGCTTCCGCGCTGCCGCCCGCTCGACGAACGGCCACACCGTCGCATTCTCGCCATGCAGCAGGATCGAGCGTCGGATGCCGGCGCGCTCCAGCACCTTCTCGATGCCGTCGGCGACGGCGAAAGCCTCGTCCAGTGCCTGCTCGGAAATCTCGATCAACACGCGCAGCACGCGTCCGCCATGGTCGAGACTGATCAGCCGCTCGGCGTCGGCGATAGAGGCCAGGCCCGCCTCGATGCCGATGCCGCGCTGGCGCAGGCTTTCCATCACGACAGGCGCCGCCGTCTCGCTGAGATTGACCGAGGCATAGTCCGGCAGCTCATGCCAGCCGGCGATGGCGACCAGCGTGCGCAGGTCGCCCTTCTCGATCCAGGCGCCGGTGGAAACGCCGATCAGCGTGCCCGGACAGGCGCGGCGCAGCGCCAGCACGGTGCGGTCCATTGCTGCCGGCGCGAGGCTCTCCAGTCGGTCGGCGCCGCGCGCGTGGACATGCAGGTCGGCAGCACCCGCCGCAACCGAAGCCGCGCCGTCGCGCGCCATGGCGTCGGCGTCGAGCGGCAGTGCGGGATGGAAATCGGCGGAACGGGCGCCATTGATGCAGGCCTGGACGATCATGGCTGGCAATCCGGTTGCAATGCCAGTCTAGCGCAGGGCGGGGTCAGCGGGAACGGCAGTAATGAAAGCGCTACAGGGTGATCCCGGCGGCGCCGCGACTTTTCGCGCCCCCAGCCCCGCCGAGCCTTACCTGCTCCTTCCGTAACCTCTCCTTCATCCGCGCCAACGCCGGCGCGCCATCCGCCGCGAATTCCCTGGCAATTCGAGCCAGGCTCTCGTCCGCCTTGCGATATTTGCTGCCCCAGGCGCCGAGCGTCGCCAGCACCGGCAGCAGGTCGATGCCGGCCTCCGTCAGCCGGTAGATCGCCTTCAGCCCGTGCGTCGGGTCTTCGCTGCGGGTGAGGATGCCTTCGTCCTGCAACGTCTGCAGCCGCTCGGCGAGCGTGCGCGACGAGATGCCCTCGTCAGATTGCAGGAACTCGCGAAAATGCTTTTTCCCGGCGAAGACCAGGTCGCGGATGATGAGCAGCGTCCAGCGGTCGCCTAGCAGTTCGAGCGAGAGGCTGATCGGACAGCCGGACCTTTCCCTGGTCGACATTGATTTGCTTCCATTTGTAAATCACTTTACAATTGACATCATTCGTTCCTTCGCGTCAACTGGTTCCAAAAGTAAACCGTATGTGAGCAACGCGAAGAGGACCGCGCAATGAAAAAGCTGATCCTGCAAATGCAGATGTCGGTCGACGGCTTCGTCGGCGCCGATGAGGACCATCGCTGGCAGCTTTGGGAATGGGGCGACGACAGCGACTGGGACGATGCGCTGAAGCAGGACTTCAACGCTGTGTTCGAAACCGTCGACACCATCCTGCTCAGCCGCAAGATGGCCGAGGAGGGCTATCTCACCCACTGGGGCAATGCGGCGAGGAAATTCCCGAAGGACCGTTTCTACGCCTTCGCCCAGCGCATCGTCGAAGCGCAGAAAGTGGTGTTGAGCGACAGGCTGAGGACTTCGCGATGGGAGCGCACGCGGGTCGCCAGCGGCGACCTGCCGCGCGAGGTCAATGCGTTGAAGGTGGGCGAGGGTGGCAACATCGCCGTCTTCGGCGGCGCCGGCTTCGCCTCGGCGCTGATCGCCGCCAGGCTGGTCGACGAGTTCCAGTTCTTCATCAACCCGGCGGTGCTGGGCAGCGGCCGCCGCATATTCGATCAGGGCGGCTTCGCCAGGCTGAAGCTCATAGGCTCGAAGGCCTATGCCTGCGGCATGGTGGTGAACCGCTACGCGCCGACCGGGCGCGCGACCTGAATCAGGCCGGCAGCACGCCGTCGCAACGGCTTGTTCGCCCGCCACTTTCCCGCATCGTCGTTGGCCGCGGCCGTGAAGCACCGGGCCTCGTGCGACGTCAGGCCGATGAGCACGCGCCCGGCATAGGCGGCGGGCTCGTCCCTGACTGTATCAAACACCGCCCAGCTATGATGGGGCGGCTCCTGCACCGCTACAAACCTCATTCGAGCCCCCGCTCTCAGAAGAAGATGCTAATATAGCAGGAACTTTCCGGCGACCCTGTGACGGAGGCCACACAGGCAAGACTGTTCACCGATATTTTTCTGACCGGAGGAAAATCCGCCGGTCCGCGGCATGCACTGTGCCCGCCTTCAATGCCCGGCTTGATCGGCATCCGTCAGCGTGCCGAGGAAGGCGACGATGTCGTCGATCTCGGCGTCGGTTAGCGCCGGCCTGTCGCCTGGTTTCCTGCCGTTGAAAGGCGGATCCGTGTTGAGGTTTCCCCGGTAAGCCCTTGGCAGATCGTCATATTGGTTGATCGTGCCGTCGGCGCTCTTTGGATACCAGCGGCCCGGATCCGTGTCGCGGCTGGCGTAGAAGGCGACGGCATCGCGCAACGTGTGGAAACAGCCGTTGTGGAAGAAGCTCTTTCGCAACGCCACGTTGCGCAGGGTCGGCGTCTTGAACAGGCCGCAATATTCAGCGTGTCCCTTGAGGTCGGTGCGCAGCGGGCCGCACAGGCCGAGATCGACATAGGCCGGATCGGCATTGGCCGGGATCGCTGCGTTGCGCGGCACGCCGATGGCGATCAGCCCGTAATCGGTGAACTGCGGCGGCTCGCCTTTGTTGCTGGGCCGGCTCAGATGACAGCTGGCGCAATTGCCCTTGGCTTCGTCCTCGAACACGGCACGGCCGCGCAGTTCCTGCGCCGAGAGTGTCGCCTTGCCGGCGAGGAAAGCGTCGTAGCGGCTGGAATAGGGGTAGAAATCGGCGCTGCTCTGCTCGAACGTGCCGAGCGCTTCGGCGGCGGCATCGAAGGCGTCGCCCGGCCGCTCGAACACGCCGTCGCCGAACGCCGCCTGGAACTCCTGCGCATAGGCCGCCTTGCGCAACGCCGCCACAACCGCGCCCTCATCCTTGTTGGCCATCTCGAAGGGCGAGAGCAGGGGGATCTTCGCCTGCTCCTGGCCGCGATCGGCGCGGCCGTCCCAGGTCAGTCCGCCGGTCGGACCGTTGTCGACGCTCTCGTCGCCCTCATCCTCGGAATCGTAAAAGTGCTCGGTGAAGGCGGGCGCCGCCTGCAGGTAGCGCAGCGATGGCACCGCGCGCAGGCCCGGCCGGTCGAGATTGGGCCCGCCCATCTCGACCGGTGCCGCCGAGGCCGGCCCGAAGGCGTGGTTGGGATCATGGCAGGAGGAGCAGGCCTGCTTGCCCGAGGCCGACAGCGACGGATCGAAGAACATTTTCCGGCCGAGCGCCGTCAGCGCCTGCGCTCGCGCGAAAGCCTCCGCGCGCGACAGCGGGCCGGGATGGGTGCTGCCCGCGGTGGTCGCCGGTAAGGCGAAGCCGAACATCGCCGCCGTGGCGATCGCGATTGTCAGGCCTTTCCATCGTCTTGTCGGCATAGGCATGGTCCGGTTTGCGCCGGGGCTAGGTGCCCAGTGCAACGGATTGATGACCGGTCGCGAAGCTCAGCAACCGTGTTCGCGGGGAGAATGTCACAAAAGTGACAGTGGCGCTCGATCTGACGCGCTGAGGGCGTGAAGGAAGGAAGCCCGTTACGCCGCTTCCCCTGCAGAACAGATGAATCAATCCGGCAGGATGCGCAGCTATCGGATTGTTTTGCCTAGAGTTGGGAGCGCGCCGGCGCTCACTCCGCCTCATCCACCCAGATCAGCCGCAGCAGCCGCAGCAGCGTTGCGCGCTCCTTGCTGGTCAGCCGATGCAGGAAGCGGTCCTCGTGCAGGCGCACCTGACGCCGCCAGGCCGGCATCGCGGCCTTGGCCGCCTCGGTCAGCCGAAGCTCCTGCACGCGCCGATCCTTGGCATGGTCGTCGCGCTCGATCAGGCCGCGCTCCTCGAGTTCGGCCAGCAGCGGCGCCATGTTGGCGCTCTTCATGGCGAGCAGCCGGCAAAGCCCGGCGGCGCGGATGCCCGGCCGTTCGTCGATCAGCGCCAGCATGGCGTAGGTGACGGGGCGCAATTCCGCTTCCGCCATCTCGATGGCGAAATCGTTGAGCGCCAGCGCCGAGGCGCGCCGCAGATTGTAGCCGATCTGCGCGTCGAGCGCGTCCTCGGCGAGGTCGTTGCCGGTTTCGTCCATGTCCGATCGATTGCCGCGATCCGGCCCCTTGTCAAGACAAAAATACTATGCGACATAGCGAAGATAAAAGCTATGTAGCATAGCGATATCGGAGGAGTTGACCATGGCAGAGGAAATCGAAGATACCGTCGCTTTCGATGTCGAGGGCGGCATCGCCTGGGTCCGCTTCAACCGGCCGGCCAAGCGCAATTCGATGAGCCCGGCGCTCAACCGGCGCATGATGCAGGTGCTCGACGAACTTGAATTCCGCGACGATGTCGGCGTTCTCGTGCTCTCCGGCGAAGGCGCCGCCTGGTCGGCCGGCATGGACCTCAAGGAATATTTCCGTGAGACCGAGGCGAAGGGCCAGGGCGCCGTGCGTAAGGCTCAAGCCGAGGCCTATGGCTGGTGGCGGCGGCTGCGCTGGTATCGCGTGCCGACCATCGCCATGGTCAATGGCTGGTGCTTCGGCGGCGGCTATGGCCCGCTGTTTGCCTGCGATCTCGCCTTCGCCGCCGACGAGGCGCAGTTTGCGCTCTCCGAGATCAACTGGGGCATCCTGCCCGGCGGCGGCGCCACCAAGGTGGTGGTCGATCTCTTGTCTATGCGCGACGCTATGTATCATGCACTGACCGGCGAACTGATCGACGGCAGGAAGGCGGCGGCCTGGAAGCTGGTCAATGAAAGCCACCCGCTGGAAGGTCTCAAGGCGCGTGTCGCCGAGGTGGCCGGGATCCTGTTGAAGAAGAACCCGGTCGCGCTCAAGGCCACCAAGGACGCCATCCGCCGCGTCGCCGAGATGACCTACGACAATGCCGAGGACTATCTGGTGCGGGCGCAGGAGGCGGCGAATTCCTTCGACAATGAAGGCCGCAAGGAAGGCATCCGCCAGTTCATCGACGAAAAGAGCTACAAGCCCGGCCTCGGCGCCTACGACAAGGCGAGATGATCCGGTCGATGTGACCTGACACCGGCCGGCGATCGATGCCGGCTGGCACCCGATACGGCGCGTGACACGGGAGGAGATCGCAATGCCGGCATGGACGACACCGGACCCCATTGCCCTGCATGCCCGCGCGCAGCCGGACCGCCTTGCTTGCGTCGACCTGGCGTCCGGACGCCGCTGGACCTACGCCGCGCTCGACGACGCCATCCAGCGCGCGGTCGCGGTGCTCGAAAACCATGGCGTAGGGCAGGGGCAGCGGGTCGCCGCGCTGGCCCGCAACAGCGCTGACCTCGTCATCCTGCAGCAGGCGGCGATGCGCCTCGGCGCCGTCTTCGTGCCGGTCAACTGGCGGCTCGCCGCGCCCGAGCGGCAGGCGATCCTGGCCGATTGCGATCCCGCGCTTCTGGTCCACGACACCGGGCTCGATGTGGCGCCGCCTACCGGCTGCGCGCCGCTCGACGTCGCGCGCTTCCAGGCGGCCGTGGAAGAGGCCGAGCCAGCGCCGCGTCGCCCTTTGCCGGAAGTAGACCGGCCGTCGATCATCCTCTACACGTCAGGCACGTCGGGCCAACCGAAGGGCGTCATCGTCACCGAGGCCAATGCCTTCGCCACCGCGGTCAATTTCGGCGTCATCGGCCGCGTCGGCCATGACAGCGTCGTCCTCTGCGACGCGCCGATGTTCCATGTCATCGGCCTGATCACCAATCTGCGCCCGGTGCTGCTCAAGGGGGGCACCGTGCTGGTCTCCTCCGGCTTCGAGCCCGGCGTCACCAACGGCCGGCTCGCCGACTCGGCGCTCGGCGTCACCCATTATTTCTGCGTGCCGCAAATGGCGAGGATGCTGCGCGAACATGCCGGCTTTGAGCCTGCGCGCTGGACATCGCTTGTGGCGCTCTTCACCGGCGGTGCGCCGAACCCTGCCGCCGACATAACGTGGTGGCTCAAGCAGGGCGTGCCGATGGTCGACGGTTTTGGCATGACCGAGGCCGGCACCGTGCTCGGCATGCCGCTGGAGGCCGAGCGTATCGCCGCCAAGGCGGGCTCGGCCGGCCTGCCGGCACCAATGGTCTCGCTGCGCATCGTCGATGATGCCGGCAACGAAGTCGCACCGGGGGAGGCGGGCGAGATCTGGCTCGCCGGCCCCAACATCACGCCGGGCTACTGGAACCGACCGGAGGAGACGGCGCGCGCCTTCAGCGCGGGCGGCTGGTTCCGCACCGGCGACATGGCGAAGCGCGACGAAGACGGCTTCGTCACTTTGGTCGACCGCCGCAAGGACATGTTCATCTCCGGCGGCGAGAACGTCTTCCCGGCCGAGGTCGAGATGGCGCTGCTTGCCCATACCGATGTCGCCGAGGTGGCGGTGATCGGTGTCGCCGACGAGCGCTGGGGCGAGGTCGGCCGCGCCTTTGTGGTGCTGAAACCCGGCCGCATGCTCGACCCGGCGGCCCTCGCCAGCCACTGCGCCGCGCGCATCGCCCGCTACAAGGTGCCAAAGGAATTCTTGGCCATGGAAGCCCTGCCGCGCACGGCATCGGGCAAGATCCAGAAGCATCTGCTGCGCAGGTGGGGTAAGTCGGGTTGAGGCCGCTGTGAAGGTCTACTCGATCAGCAGCAAGCCCCGCTTTTTGTCGCCATCGCTGTCGACGGTGTCCATGGCCGAGAACAGGCGTTCACGCTCAACCAGCCAGGGCTTGTAGCGCTCGTTGACATCGAGCACGAAAACCATGTCTTCGGCTTCCAGATACCCTCCGATTGGAGAAAAATGGCCGCTGCCGGCGCCGAAAATCTTCTCGCGTGTGAAGTTGATGATGTAGCGGCGGTTCGGATCGTTGGCGCGCTTCAAGTGCTCGCGGAACTCTTCGGCGCTCAGGTTGCGCAGCACCGAGACTTTCCGGCTGGTTTTCGTTCGAGCGACCTCGGCAACCTCGTCCAACGTGAGCCCGACGATGCAAAAACCTGTCCAGCATTTGCCGGTGCCCTCAAGCACTTCGGCCTCGGTCGTCTCTTCTTCGCCGATCGAGCGGAATGTGTTGGCGACGCTTGCAGGCCCGCATCGCGAGCTGTTCGATTGCCAGTCGAGGTCGGCCTTGAACGAGGCGGCCACCGGCAGCTTCCAGGCGCTGTCGATCAATGCCGGGGTGCGGATAACCGACGACTGGATAGCGTCCTGCGAGACGGCGGATTGACCGATAGTCAAAAGCGCGCCGCCGCCGAGCAGGCCAACGCCGGCAATGCCTGCAATCAGAGCGAAAGCGAGACCGCGCTTCATTGCCGAACCTCGAGACAGTGCAGCATCAGGACAATGCAACAAGGTGTTGCAGCCTAGCGGAACCAGAGACATCAGTCGATGTTGCGACGTCGGCCCCTCGCGTACCATATAGCGGGGCAGGGCGTGCGCCGCGGCGGCTGCGCCCTCGATTTTTGGCGTGCCGCCGGCCGAAAGGGATACCGCGATGAGTGAGCTCAAGGTGAGGACCCGCGTCACCGGCGCAACCGCTGTCCTGCAGCCGGGCAGCCTGCCGGTCGTCACCACGCCGACCGGCGGCACGGTCGATGTCGTCACCGGCGTCAGCGCGCCGGGCTTCAACCCGCTCGACCTGGTCTATGCCTCGCTCGCCGCTTGCATGGTGATCAGCGCCCGCATCGCTGCCATGCGTCTCGGCGTGGCTGCGCAGCTCGGCGAGGTGCGCGCCGAGGTCGGCGGCGAGAAGGCGGCGGACGAGCCGTCCCGCGTCGTCCGCTTCAACATCAGGCTCGATATTTCAGGCGATCTCGACACGGCGACCAAGCAGCGCATCGTCGAGGACGCAGAGGCGATATGCACCGTCTCCAACACGCTGCGCGCAACGCCAGAATTGCACACGACGCTTCGGTGAGGCGACCGTTCCCATGGCCATGATCCCGCCCATCGACTATTCGACGGCGTCGCAAGAAATCCGAGCCGAGCACGACAGGGAGCTCAGCCTGCGCGGCCGCATGACCAACATGAAGCGCATCCTGCTCCATTCGCCGGCCGCCCATCGCATCTATGCCGAATGGTTCACGCTGCGCGATCTGCTCAAGCCCGCGCTCGACGACCGCGCCATCTGGTTGTTGTCGCACGCGATCTCCGAGACCTGCCGCGCCGAGATCCCCGTCACCTTCTTCCGCCGCGCGCTGATCGATTCCGGCTTCGATCCGGAGGCGATCGAGCCGACCGCCGACGAGGCGTTGCTGATAAAGTTCGGCAAGGCGGTCGCAGCCGATGCCAATGCTGTTCCGGAGGAAGTCTGGGCCGCGCTCAAGGCGCGCTACGATGACACGCTCTTGGTCAACCTCGTCGCCTTCGCCGGCATCATGGTGGCGACCTGCCTGTTCACCAATGCGGTACGGGTGGATCTCGATCCGGAGCTGGAGGGGTATCGCAAGCGGTGAAAGCGCGATCTCCCACAGGAGAGAAGGGAGAGCCCACCTCCGCAGGAATCGGGTGGCCGCCACCTTTCACCCGCCCCACCTTGATCCCATCAAAGGAGGCACCAGTGACCATCCATTCGATAAGCTCGCATCGTAAAATCCGCTCTGCCGAAGCGCGCGTCGCAGCCCAGGACTGGCGCACTCTGACCGGTGAACTGAACGCCCATGGCTGTGCCGTCATGCCCGCGCTTCTCGCCGCCGACAAATGCGCCGAAATCGCCGCGCTCTATCCGCATGAAGAGCATTTCCGCAGCCATGTGGTGATGGCGCGCCACGGTTTCGGCATGGGCGAGTACCGCTATTTCCGATATCCGCTCCCCGATCTGATCGAAGGCCTGCGCACCGCGCTCTATCCGCGGCTGGCCACCGTCGCCAACGACTGGCACGAGAAGATGGGGGTGGCGCTGCGCTATCCCGGCGACCACGCCGCCTTCCTGAAGCGCTGCCATGACGAGGGCCAAACGAAGCCGACGCCGCTCCTGCTGCAATACGGCCCTGGCGACTTCAACTGCCTGCACCAGGACCTCTACGGCGCGCTCGCCTTTCCGTTGCAGGTTGCGGTCCTGTTGTCCGAGCCAGGCGAGGATTTTAAAGGCGGCGAATTCGTGCTCACCGAACAGCGCCCGCGCATGCAGAGCCGCGCCGAGGTGGTACCACTGAGGCGAGGCGACGCGGTGATCTTCGCCGTCCACAATCGGCCGGTGCAAGGCAAGAAGGGGCACTATCGCGTGAACCTGCGCCACGGCGTCAGCCGCTTGCGCTCGGGGCAACGGCATACGGTCGGGATCATCTTCCACGACGCGAAATAAAGACGGGGCGCCGAAGCTGCTGATCTCCCCCCACGAGGCAGGGGAATCGCATATGGCTTTTTGGGACTTGAAGTTGGGCTGAGAAGGGATTCTGTGAGGAGGCAGTCTTAACGAGGGAGAGACTGCCATTTCGAGCCTTGAAAGCTATTTCGGCGCCGTGCCTGACCCCCGCGCTGGTAACGCCACGCATCGGCTTGGCGATCTGATCGTGATGATGATCGCGGCA